>CALLJA010000483.1 GCA_938008865.1 uncultured Anaerolineales bacterium | reverse complement strand
CTCCCGCGCGTGATGCCGCACATCGAACTGCCCATCCAGGCGGGCGATGACGAGGTGTTGTCCAACATGAAGCGCGGCTATACCCAGCAGGAGTACCGCGACCTGGTCGCAAAGATCCGCCAGCGCCTGCCCGATTGCTCCATCGCCACCGACATCATCGTCGGCTTCCCCGGCGAGACCGAGGAACAATTCATGCAGACCTACCAGGTGCTCGCCGACCTCAAGCTGGATGTAGCCCACCTGGCCCGTTACTCTGTCCGTGAGGGGACGGTGGCCACCCGCCGCATGGAAGACAACGTCAGCGACGAGGAGAAGATGCGCCGCTTCCGCCTGCTGGAAGAGCTGCAGGAACAGGTCGTCGGAAACATCAACAAGAAATACCTGGGCGGGCAGGTGGAAGTCCTGTTCGAGGACAAGGTCAAGGGACGCTGGCGTGGGCGCACCCCCACCAACAAACTGGTCTTCGTCGAATCTGACGAGGACCTGCGCGGCAGACTGCTGCCCGTCACCGTCACCTGGACGGGCCCCTGGTCCATGCAGGCCAGGCTGTCGAAGGAACCTGCGCCGATCAGCCTGTGACATCCGCCGCTTTAACGAAAACTCCCGCAGCAGCGGGAGTTTTTTCAAAATCATGTCGCTGAAAGGCTGCTATTGATACCGCTAAAGATATTGCCGAGCATAGGGCCGAATATCAGCAACGTCACAAAAACGGCAAGTGCGACCAGAACAAGAATCAATGCATATTCGACAAGGCCCTGTGCCCTTTCTTTGAAATATTCCTGCAAAGCGGTCACCTCCTTTCATTGAGAATTAAGAAACAGCCCCTAATTGGTACTTTAGCATGGCATGCCCGAAAAAGCAACTTTCATTTTTATTAGGTGGCGGAGAGGCGGGCAGACATGCGGTACTCACTCTCACGGGCCAGCGATTGGATGCGCTCCATGATGGTCTGGGTGGCGGCGGTTACCCGTCCGCGGTCTTCGGGGTCGCCGCTGAAGCGCAGGGGCTGGCCCACCGTCAGCGCGTAGGGGCCATGCAGGTACCAGTAGCCCACCGTCTGCCGCCCGGTCAGGGTGGAGGCGATACGCAGGCTGCGTTCGCGCGGCAGGTGGATCCCCACCGGCACCACGGGCACGCCGGTGGCCAGGGCCAGGCGGGCGGCCCCGCTGCGCGGCTGGCCGAATCCGCCGGTTTGCGGGCTGAAGGTCCCCTCGGGGAAGATCCCAACGGAGCGTCCGGAGCGCAGCAGCCCGGCAGCCTGCTCCAGGGCGTCGCCGCCCGGCTCCACCGCGATCTGCCCCCCGCCGCGCAGGATCGCGCCGAAGATCGGGAACGCGAACGCGTTGGCCGTGATCAGCACGCTCATGCGCCCCAGCAGGTGGATCAGGAACGGGTCGGTGGCGCTGGGGTGATTGGCGGCAAATAGCGCGGGACCAGCCGGCAGGTCGGCGTGTTTGTGAATGTCCAGCCGCAGCATCAGGCGGGCATAAGCCTGGATGAACCTGCGGGCCGCCTCATAGATGAAATTCCGTTGCATGGCGTCCTTCCTTTGGGAACTGCATCAAAGATAACAGAAATATCCGTTCTGCACAGGGAAACGCGGCCCGTCGGCATGTCAATTTTGCAAGCCCGCCGCCCTGCCCATGATAAAATACCCCCCATGCAGCAATCTTTGGAAAAACTCAGAAAATTCTTCCGCCTCGAACACGGGAACGGATACAACAACACCGCCATCATCGGCGGCCTCGCCAAAATGCTCGATTATTGGGAAGGCGAAGCCCGCACCGACGGCCTGACCGAAGAAGTCATCCAGGCCGTTGTCCAGCGCCTGCGCTCCTACGAGAGCCTGACGCCCGCTTCGCGCGCCGACGCGCTCAAAGGCCTGTGGAAGCGGATCGGCGAGACCTACCCCGAGGTCGGACAGAAACAACAGGCCCCCGCCGTGCCGCAATCCGCCCCGAAGCCTGATGCCGATAAACCCGCCGAATCGCAGCCCCAGCCTGCTCCGCGTCCGCGCCCTGCGGCGCCCGCCCGCTCGGACGCCGTGCCCGGAGCGAAGACTTCCGCCACGCCCGTGGCGCTCAACGCCGCGCTGACCGTGTTGCAGGGCGTTGGTCCGCGCCACGCCGAAACGTTGAAACAACTTGGCCTGCACACCCTCGGCGACATGCTGTACTACTTCCCGCGCCGCTACGAGGATTACAGCCAGCTCAAGCCCATCAAGTCCATCTGGTACGGCGAGCAGTTGACCGTGCTGGGCATGGTCCAGAGCGTGGCGCTGCGCCCCATCCGCGGCGGCAAGGCCCAGGTGGTGGAAGCCATCCTCACCGACGGCACGGGCTCCCTGCGCCTGACCTGGTTCAACCAGCCGTGGGTTGCCAACCGTCTGAAGGCGACCGACCAGATCACCGTCTCGGGCAAGGTCGAGCAATATCTCGGCAAGCTCATTATGAACAACCCCGACTTCGAACCTGTCGAAGCCGAGAACCTGCACACCAACCGTATTGTCCCCATTTATCCACTGACCGAGAAGATCACGCAGAAGTGGCTGCGCAACCTGATGGGGCAGGTCATCAACTATTGGGCGCCTTCGGTGGCCGACCCGCTGCCCGAGAGCGTGCGCAAGTCTGCAGGATTGATGCCGCTGGGCGAGGCGCTGATCCAGGCGCATTTCCCCAAGACCCAGGACAGCCTCAAGGCGGCGCGCGCGCGCCTGGCCTTCGACGAGATCTTTTATCTGCAAGTCGGCGTGCTGCGCCAGAAACGCGACTGGAAGTCGGTCGAGGCACGCGTGTTCGAGGTGGACAACGCCTGGTTCGGAGCGCGCATCTCCGCGCTGCCGTTCATGCTGACAGAAGCCCAACAGCACGCCCTGGCCGACATCCGCAATGACTTGAAGTCGGGCAAGCCCATGAATCGCCTGCTGCAAGGCGATGTGGGCTCGGGCAAGACCGTGGTCGCGGCGCTGGCGGCGGCTATGATCGTCAGCCACGGGGCGCAGGCCGCCATCATGTCGCCCACGTCCATCCTGGCGGAGCAGCATTATCGCAACTTCGTCAAACTGCTGGCGGGCGAGAACGGAGTCCTGCAAGAGGGGCAGGTCCGCCTGCTGGTCGGAGACACGCCCGAGGCGGAGAAGAACGAGATCAACGAGAAACTGGCGGCGGGCGAGGTCAAGATCGTCATTGGCACGCATTCGCTGATCGAGGACCCTGTCGCGTTCCAGGATTTGCAATTTGCCGTCATCGATGAGCAGCATCGCTTCGGCGTGGACCAGCGCGCGGCGCTGCGCCAGAAGGGCAGCAATCCGCACCTGTTGGTGATGACCGCCACGCCCATCCCGCGCTCACTGGCACTGACCTTGTACGGCGACCTCGACCTGTCCATCATGGACGAACTGCCCGCAGGCCGACAGCCCATCAACACCTATGTGCTGCGCCCGCAGGAACGGGAGCGCGCCTTCACGCTCATCCGCTCGCAGATCAAGGATGGACGGCAGGCCTTCATCATCTATCCGCTGATCGAAGAGAGCGACAAGATCGAAGCGCGCGCCGCCGTGGACGATTACGAGCGGCTCTCGAAGGAAATCTTCCCCGACCTCAAGCTGGGTCTGCTGCATGGACGTATGAAGCCCGCCGAAAAGGACGAGGCCATGCTCAAATTCCGCGACCGCCAGTACGACATCCTGGTCTCGACCACGGTGGTCGAAGTGGGCGTGGACGTGCCCAATGCGACCGTGATGCTGATCGAAGGCGCAGACCGCTTCGGCCTGGCGCAACTCCATCAGCTGCGTGGACGCGTGGGACGCGGCTCGGCGCAGTCATACTGTCTGCTGATCCCCACGCACGAAGACGCCACCGAGAATGAACGTCTGCAGGCCATGGCCGAATCCAATGATGGCTTCGTGTTGGCCGAACGCGATTTGCAACAACGCGGCCCGGGTGAATTCCTCGGCACGCGTCAATCGGGCTACGGCAGCGGATTGCGCATGGCCAGTCTGACCGATGTGGCCCTGATCGAGAAGGCCCGCGCCCAGGCGCAGACGCTCTTCGAATTGGACGCCGACCTGTCCCAGCCCGAGCATGCTCTGCTCTCCGAAGCCTTCGGCCGCTTCTGGGGGATAACGGGCAAGGGTGATGTAAGTTAAATCCTGTAGGGGCACGGCGAGGACTGGATCGTCAAGGTCAAATCAGTCTTGCCGTGCCCCTACTCTTTCATGGAGATGTAATGGTTCGAGCCTTATTTCCCGGCACGTTCGACCCCATCCACTACGGCCACATGGACATTGCAGCGCGCGCCTCACGCCTGTTCGACGAGGTCATCCTGGCCGTGTACGACAAACCGCTCAAGACCCTCATGTTCTCTCCCGAAGAGCGCATCGCGTTGGTGACCGAATCGTTCAAGGACAACCCCAAGGTCAAGGTGACGGGGTACAGCGGCCTGACCATCGATTTCGCCCGCAAGAGCGGGGCGCAGGTCATCGTGCGCGGATTGCGCGTCTTCTCGGATTTCGAGTTCGAGTTCCGCATGGCGCTGGCCAACCAGCGTCTGGCCACCGACATCGAGACCGTGGCGCTGATCACCGCCGAGCAGCACACCTTCCTCTCATCCAGCACGGTGCGTGAGATCGCCATGCTGAACGGCGATGTATCGAGCATGGTCCCCCCGCACGTGCATGCGGCTCTCAAATACAAATTGAACGAGATGACCGAGAGGCATAGTCCGCCCAATGCGTTGCGGGATTAAAAAATGAGATAGAATTGGAATCATCCGTATCCGCGGAGGAGCCTTATGGACATTCTGCAACTGATCGACCGCCTCGAAGAACTCTTCAATGAAAGCTGGACGTTCCCGTTCACCCATAGCGTGGTGGTGGACGAGGACCGCATGTTGGAATTGATCGACCAGATGCGCATCGCCATCCCCGACGAGGTGAAGAAGGCCCAGCAGTTGATCGCCCAGCGCGACCGCGTGATGGCGCAGGCCCAGGAAGAGGCCAACCGCACCCTGGCGCTGGCGCGCGAAAAGGCCGACCAGATGACCCAGAAGGACAACATTGTGGCCGAGGCCCAGCGCCGCGCCGAGCAGGTGCTGGCCCAGGCCCGCGCCGAGGCCGAGAACACGCGCGCCGACGCCGATAACTACGTGCTCGACAGCCTGGTGAAACTCCAGAGCGAATTGGACAAGCTCGGCAACCAGGTGCGGAACGGTATCCGCACGGTGGAAGACGAGCAAATGCGCAAGGCCGCCAGTCCATCGGCGCAAGTGGAATAGAACACCCCGAAATGCGACGACCGCCTCACGGCGGTCGTTTGATTCTTGCAGGGCGCAGTCTACCCGCGAAACTGGAACGTGGGCACGCCTGTGACGTCCGTGTCAATCTTGAACAGGCCGCCCGAAAGCGGATACTTCGCCAGGTCGGCCTGGCCCAGGCCCTTGCGGGCCGAAGTGACGTACAACTCGTTCAGGTCCGCGCCGCCGAAGATGCACGAAGACGGCTGCAGGACGGGCATGGGAATCTGATCGAGCAGGCGCCCTGTGCGTGGGTCCCACTTTGTGACCTGCGCGCCGCCCCACATGGCGATCCACAGATTGCCGTCGGTGTCGGAGGTCATACCGTCGGGCCAGCCCAGGCCGTCTGGCACACGCACGGCGGGACGCGGGTTGGCGACCTGACCCGTGGCGAGGTCGTAGTCGAAGGCGGTCACCTGGCGGGTGGGTGTATCGGTGTAGTAGAAGGTCTGGTGGTCGGGACTCCACGTCAGCCCGTTGGAGATGGTGATGCCCGAGAGCAGTTTCGTGACGGTCTTGCCGTCGAAGGAATATAGCGCGCCTGTGGGGGCGCTTTCATTCAAGTCCATGCTGCCCGCCAGAAAGCGCCCGGCTGGGTCGCATTTGCCGTCGTTGAAGCGGTTGTTGACGGGTTCGCTCAAAGCGGCGAGAACGGCTGGTCTAATGGAGCCGGGCTTGAGGTCCACGATGGAATTTTTCAGGGCCAAGATCAGGCCGCCGTCGGCGCGCGGGGCGGCGCACCCAATGAATTCGTCCAGTTGGGCCAGCAGGTCGGGGCCTGCATAGACGCGTTTGTTGAGGATATCGAGCCAGTGCAGGGTCTGGGTGCGAGTGTCCCAGAAGGGACCTTCGCCAAGTTCGGCGCGGGCATCGAGGAAGAGTTGAGGTTGCATTAGAACCAATCCCGTTTATAGAAGACGAAGGTGGCAATGGCAGTGATGGAGATCGAGATGGCAAAGACCAGCACAAAGGCCAATGGATGGTCTTCGCCGGGCAGGCGCACGTTCATGCCGTAGAAGGAGGCTACGATGGTCGGCAGGTTGAGGATGATCGTGAGGGCGGCCAGGGCTTTCATCACGCCGTTGAGGTTGTTCGAGATGATCGAGGCGAAGGCGTCCATCATGCCCGAGAGGATCTCGGTGGCGATGCTGGTCATCTGGATGGCCTGCTGGTTCTCGGTCAGCACGTCTTCGAGCAGTTCCTGGTCCTCTTCGTAGTAATTGAAGAGCTGGGTCTTTTGGACGCGCTCCATCATCACTTCGTTCGAGCGCAGGGCGGTGGCGAAATAGGTGAGGCTCTTCTGCTGTTTGAGCAGTTCGAGCACCTCGCGGTTGCGGGTTGACTTTTGCAGCTGGTCTTCGATGATCTCGGTGGTTTTGTTGATGTCGCGCAGGCAGTTGAGGTAGCGCGCGGCGGTTTCGAGGAAGATGTAGAGCGCCAGGCGGTAGCGTTTGCCGGTCTTGAGGCCGCGATACTTGCCGTTGGTGAGGGCCTTGAAGATGTCGCTCTCGTAACGGCAGATGGTGAATACCAGGTTGCCCTGAATATAGATGCCGAGCGGCACCGTGATGTAGGGGATGTCGGAAGTGTCGCCCTGGAAATAGGGAATACGCAGCAGGATGAAGGTATATTCCTCGTCCCGCTCCATGCGCGCCATTTCATCCTGGTCCAGTGAATACGTGATGTAATCGGGATACATCCCCCAGTCAATCAATTTCTGGATCTCTTCGGCGGTTGGATCCACCGCATTGACCCAGGCCCCGTTCACGGCTGTCTCCAGCCTTTCCAGCCCTTGCTCGGTATTCTTATAGATGCTGAGCATGGCAGCCTCCTGTGCGTGAAATCACATCACGCAGGAAGCGGCGTGCTTCTTACGCGATGCGGTAGGTTTTGTCGATATGCGCGCGCAGCCCGCCCAGGGTACTGGGAGGCTGGCTGTCTGCGGAACCTAGATCGCTCTCGTCCTGATTCATCCTAAAAAATCCTTGCCGTATCTGGCGGGCCAATTGTACGCCCGTTGAGGAAATCAGACAATCGAAACGTATATCAATCTCGTTTCGACAGGAAACTGCCCAGGTCGCCTGCGCGCGGCGGCATGTGATAGACGAAGAGTAGTTCCTGCTCGTCGAAGGCATCCGGTTCCCAGTTGGAAAAATCGAACGAGACCGTCACCACGCGCGCGCCGGGCCTGAGCTGCGAGGCCAATTTGGACTCGAGTTTTGGGACGTAATCGGAGGTCAGGTAGGCGAAGACCACGTCCGCATCGGACAGGTCCGCTTTGAGGAAGTTCCCCCAACGCACCTGGACCTGTGAGCCGACCCCGTTAAACTGGCCGTTGGCCCACGCCCGCGCCGCCTGCAGCGGTCCCGCGTCGATGCCGACTGCCTGTGCCCCAAACTCTTTGGCCGCGAGGACCAGCACACGCCCGTTCCCGCAGCCCAGGTCATAGAGTGTTTCGCCCGGGCGCAGGCTCGCCATTTCGAGCGCCTTACGGATGCGGGCGCGGCCCGTCGGTTTGGCGGGCAAGCCGTGGAAGAACGGCACCAGGTAGTCGACCAGGGTATACACGATCCACAGGGCGGCCAGGATGACCAGGAGGAGTTTGAGGGAGTCCATGCGGGTCAGCGGGTGGGGCGGCAGTCGTAGAGGCGCAGGCTGGCGGGCGGCGGTTCGGGGAGTGTGACAGGGACGCAGTGGGCAAAGACCCAATCGGCGTATTTGGACTGGCCCGGCTCGTGCGGTTCCAGCAGGAAGAAACGCACGTCGCCGCCGTCCACGCGTTGAGCCAGTTCATCTACGGTCAGGATCGGGTCTGCGCCGGTGAATCCGCCCAGGGCCATGACAGGCTGTCTGGTCAGCAATTGCAGGGGCGAGGCGGCCACGGCGTTCTCAGTGGCGGCCAGGAAGGTTTCATCCTCGTGCTGCGCCAGCAAAAAGTCCGCCGCCGCCTGATACTTGTGGAGCGCGTCGCGTTGACCGCCCCAATATTGGAGGTCAGGACCTGCGTACGGCAGGGTCACATCCCCGCCGAACAGCATCGGCGTCAGCGACCAGTAGAATGGGACGAGCAGGAGAGCAGACAGAACAACGGCGGCACGGACTGAAACAGGCAGCCTGGGATCGGAAATGGGAAAGAGGAAAGAAGCGAGGGTCAGCACGCCAAGAACGCTCAACGGGATGAGCAGCCAGCCTGCCTCGGGGTAATAGCCAAGGAAGAAGACCGTCAGCCCGAAGGTGAGGAATACTGCGATGGGCAGCAGCCAGCCTGCCCGTTTGCGGGCGCGGAAGTCGTCGGCCCACGCAGTCAGACCCACGGCGGAGAGGGCCGCCACGGGCGGGGCCAGCATGTCGAGGTAGTAGCGGTGAATCAGCCCGCCATAACTGAAGAACAACGCAGCAGGGATGAGCCAGCCTGCCCACATCGAGTAGAACAGGGCCTCCTGGCCGAGCGGTAGTTTCCACGCGGCACGGACCATACCGCTGACCAGGGCCAGCAGCGCCAGCGGCAGCAGCCAGGAGACCTGCCCTACCATCTGCGGGGTGAACAGGCGCAGCGGCCCCGCCTCGCCGACTTCGTTGGTCCCGCCGTCGGGCCAGGCTTTGACGGAGTCCGCTGCGGGTGGGGGCGATTGCGCGGGGATAGGCGCGGGCGTCGGGGGAATGGTCGCGCCTGCGGGCGCGGAGTCTTTCTCGCGGATGCCGAAGATGGCTACGATCTTGCCCAATCGGCGCGCGCCGTTATGGACGGCCACCAGTTCCCATTCGTGGTTGGTGTTCGTCGAGCCGACATAGGGCCGCTGGTCGGCGGGCGTGGAATCCACAGCCCAGGTCCAGGCAAAGGAAACCGCAAACATCACCAGCATGGCCAGGGTCAATTGCCCGGCCCGTTTGAGCAGGGAATGCGG
>CALLJA010000482.1 GCA_938008865.1 uncultured Anaerolineales bacterium | reverse complement strand
TGTTACTTGCTAAACGTCCCCATCAATTCGCCCTGCGCCAGGATGTGACCTTCCATCGCTTTTAGCAGGTCCGCTTTGCTGGCGCCTTTGGGCAGGTCTAACAGTGTGTCGAGCGCGTAGAGTTTGAAGTAATAGCGGTGCGCCCCCGAGGGCGGGCAGGGTCCCATGTACCTGGCATCCCCCGAAGAGTTCTCGCCTTGCAGGCTGCCTGCGGGGAGCGACACGCCCGCGTCTTCGGGCAGGCTGCGCGCTGAGGCGGGCAGGTTGAAGAGCACCCAGTGGACCCAGGTCCCCATCGGCGCATCGGGGTCGTCGACAATCAGCGCGAAGGAACGGGTGTTGGCGGGCGTGTCGGTCCAGGACAGGTCGGGCGAGATATCGCGGCCGAGGCACGAATATTTCGACGGGATGGATTGTCCCGCGGCAAACGCATTGCTGGAAAGGGTCAGGGTCATGGGAACCTCCGAGGCGGCGGGCGAGGAACAGGCGGCCAGGACCAACAAGAAGAGGAGAAGGGTCGATCTCATGAACACACCTTTTTATGCCGTGCAGCCCAGATTATAGTCGTTTCGCAAAATGCACGAGGCGTTCCATTTCCTCGTACCCCAGGCGCAGGTGCATCTGAATGCTGGCGTCGTTCTCCAGCCAAGTGTCGGAAGCCATCTCCTTGCAGCCTTTTGCGCGGGCCCAATCTTCGGCGGCGCGCATCAGGTGCAAGGCCACGCCCCGTCCACGCAGGTCCTCGTCCACGTAAATGCCTTCCACGTAGCCAACAGGACTAGTCTCGCAGCCCTCCCCGTAGGGGCGTGTACCCGCTTCAAGGAAGCCGACCCGCCGTCCGCTGGGCAGGGCGGCGATGAAGACCGCCATATCGGGGTTGGCCAGGGTTGGGTCCAACTGCGGCTCAAAGCCCTCGGCGGTGGCGTAGGCCCACAAGAGCAGGCGCATGCGCAGCCAGTCGGGCTTGTCGTCTGCGGCGGCGCGGCGGATGATGATGTCGTCCATGAGGTCTCCAGGAAAAATAAAAGGCCCTAAAGGTCTGATGGACCTTTAGGGCCTTACGCGCAAAGTTAATCGCCGCCGCGTTTGCTGAGGCGGTGATCCAGTTGCAGGACGGCGGTCTCGTGGGCCTCGATCATCTTGAGGCTGGCCACGATCTCGGCCGCGTTCTTTTCCTCTTCGACCTGCTCGGTGATGAACCATTGCAGCATCACCTGGGCAGGATAGTCCTTCTCCTTGAGGGCCAGTTCGTAGAGCGCATAGATCGAAGCCGTGACCTTGGCCTCGTGGGCGGCGACCTCTTCCATCACTTCCATGGTGGACGCCCATTCTGTCTTTGGCGCGTCGATGGCCTTGAGCATCACCTTGCCGCCGCGCTCGAGGATGAAATCGTAGAACTTCATGGCGTGTTCGCGCTCCTCGGCCTCCTGAATGCGCATCCAGTGCGCAAAGCCGGGCAGGTTGGCATCTTCGAAATGGGCGGCCATCGAAAGGTACAGGTAGGAGGAGAACAACTCCTTATTGATCTGTTCGTTGATGGCGTCTTGCATCGCTTTTCCGATCATGGGTATCTCCTTTTTGAATGGCCGACGATGTGTGTGTGGCGTCAGCCTCGGTTAAATTATACAATCATTCGACGCTTTGCGGGCACACTCTCAGGCGCGGCTTATCCTCCACGAGGACGAGCCGCGGGCCTGCTCGACCAGTTGCGCGCCGAGCTTCTGCAGCAGTCGGTTGGAGGCGGGATTCTTGACCGTGGTGGCAGTGACCGTCTGGCAGAACGGGTGCGAAAATGCCCATTCGACCAGCCCCCGAACTGCTTCCGTCATATAGCCCTGGTTCTGGAACCTGGGGCTGATTCCGTACCCGATCTCGGTCGAGCCGTATTCGTTGGGATAGCCCTTGAATCCGACCAGTCCCGCGCCGACATTTTCCGCTTGAACAATGACCAGCCAGTAGGTATACCACACATGCGTGGATGGGTCGGCCTGCCGCATCTTCTTGAGTTTCATGCCCAGCGCGCGCAGTATGGGCGTATCCACCACGTCGCGCGCGAACGAAAAACCCAGGTCCTGCTCGAAGGCGGGCAGGTTGTGCAGGCACAGGCCGAGTTGACGTTCGCTCAACGGGGCCAGGCGCAGGCGGGGAGTCTCGATGATGTCCATCCCCGGAGGCAGACGGCTACTCGCCGTACACGAACAGGTCGCTGAGCGACTCGCGGCTGAAGTTGTGGCGGATGGCCTCCGCGAAGATGGGCGCCACCGAGAGCACCCTGAGTTTGGGGTGCGTCTTCTCGGGCGGGATGTGGACCGTGTCGGTGGTGATGACCTCGCTGATCTGCGGCACGGCCGCCAGGCGTTCGAGTCCGCCGCGGCTGAAAACGCCGTGCGTGCAGATGACCATGATGTCTTCCACGCCCTCGTTGACCAGGACGCGGCTCAGTTCGAGGATCGAGCCGCCTGTGGCGATCTCATCGTCATAGACCAGGGCGCGCTTGTGTCCGCGCACCTGGTTGCCGACCAGTCCACTGATAACCACTTCGGTGTCGGAGACGCGCTCCTTGTTACCGGCGGCCACGGGCAGGTCGAGCGTACGCGCAAAACGCGCAGCAGACTTGGCCTGTCCCATGTCAGGCGCGACGATGATCGCGCCGCTCAAATCCTTCTGCTCCAGGTATTCCTTGAAGACCGGGCGGCTGCTCAGCGGGTCGGTGGGGATGCCGAAGAAGCCATGCACCTGCGGCGAGTGGAACATCATGCTCATCACATGCGTAGCGCCCGCCGTCTTGAGCAGGTCTGCCACCAGGCGCGCGGTAATCGAGATGCGCGGGGCGTCCTTCTTATCCGAGCGGCCGAACGAGAAATACGGGATGATGGCGTGAATCTCGGAAGCCGCCGCGCCGCGCGCGATGTCGATCATCATCAGCAATTCCATCAGGTGGTCGTTGACGGGCTGCGAGAGCGACTGCACGATGTACACGCGGCGGTAACGCACGCTTGCGCCCAGTTGAATGTACATGTTGTCGTTGCTGAAGCGCGTGATCTTGGTCTCATCGAGCGGCACGCCCAGTTTGGCGGCGATGCTCTCGGCCAGCTTGGGATTGGAACTTCCGCTGAAGAAGCGCACTTCTCCAGCAGAAACGGGGTCGTTGGTCATGGTCTCTCCGTAGGGTTAAGAATTGCGATCAAAGATGGATTTATAGTTCCCGTTGATCAGGTTTTTGGTTTGGGCGTAAGCATACCACGCCGTGCCCAATCCGCACAACAGGCCGAAACCGCCGAACAGGATGCGGCCCGTAGACTCGCTGCCCTGCCCGTAGGTTGTGACCGGCCCGAGCGTGGTCGAGGTCTGGAAGGCGCGCTCGCCCGGGCCGAAGCCGGTCCACACGAACAGGCCCGAGAAGGCGGTCATCACCGCCAGCACCAGCAGGAACTGAATCCATTGCATGACGGGCAGGCGCAGTTCCTCAGCGGAGAAGATTACGCCCATCAACATCAGGAAACCCGCCAGAAAGAACACCAGTCCCGCCGCCGCCACGATGATACGCGGCGCGTGGAAATTCTCGTCGGGTGCAGGGATGACGCCGAACGAAGTCAGGATCACGAACAACCCCATGCCCAGGAAGGTCAGCGCCATGAACGCGCCGATGCAGCCGCCCACCCAGCCCGGCAGTTGCCTGTTCTCGCTCATGTGGCCTGCTTCTTGCGGGAGAGCGCGTTCACGAACAGCGCGCCGGCGGCATACCAGAAGGCAAGGTCGAACGCGAAGTTGAGAACGCTGAACTCGGAGCAGGTCAACCCGGGCTGGCAAGGCCCCCAGACCGTGTAGAAGGTCAGCGGCAGGCCGTAGAAGGAAGCGTCCATGATGTACATGTTCTTCAGGCTCCACAGCCAGGTCAGGCCGAGGAACAGGACCAGCGTGACGACGATCTTGAGCAGGGATGGCTTAAGGAATTTCAACATCTTATCCTCGTTTCTTCAGCCACTTCAATAATCTATCTGGCGACCAGCAATTGATGACATCAGCCTTGGTCAGCCAGGCGCGGCGGGCGGTGGCGACGCCGTAGAAGAGGTTGTCGAAATCCTCCTCGGAATGCGAGTCGGTATTGATGCTGATCGGGATGCCCAGTTCCCTGGCGCGACGCGCATAGACGTCATCCAGGTCGAGGCGCGAGGGATGCGCGTTGATCTCCAACGCCACGCCTGTTTCGGCAGCAGCGTTGAGGACGGCGTCCATGTCCAGGTCGGCGCCTTCACGCTCGGGGATCAGCCTTCCTGTGGGGTGGCCGATGATGTCCACGTGCGGATTACGGATGGCGTTGAGCAGACGCTCGGTCACCTTCTCGCGCGGCTGGCGCAGCGACGTGTGCAGCGAGGCCAGCACCAGGTCGAGCGAGGCCAGGAACTCATCCGGATAATCCAGCGCGCCGTCGGCCTTGATCTCCACCTCAGTGGCGTGCAAGACGAGAATCTCATCACCAAGCTGTTTTTGGATCTTCTTGATTTCGGCGGCCTGCTTCTTGTGGTCGTCCATACTCAATCCGCCCGTCACGCCCAGGCTGACAGAGTGGTCGGTGAAGGCGATGACCTTGATGCCGCGCCTGGCGGCGGCGCGTGCCATCTCCAACATGGTCAACTTGCCGTCGCTCCAGGTGGAGTGCGTTTGCAGGTCGGCTTGGATGTCCTTGACTTCGATCAGTTTCGGAAGTTTTCCCGCTTTGGCCGCCGCCACCTCGCCGCGATCCTCGCGCAGTTCGGGGGGAATCCACGGCAGGCCGAGGCGTTCGTACACTTCCGCTTCGGTGGCGCATAGGATTTCACCGCTTCCGTCGGTGCGGGTCAGCGCGTGCTCGGAGAGTGAGAGTCCCTGGGCCAGCGCGATCTGCCGCAATTGCACGTTGTGGTCCTTCGAGCCCGTGGCATATTGCAGCGCCGTGCCGAACTTCTCGGGCGGATGCACCCAGACCTGCGCCCGCACCCCGTCGCTGAACTCGATGCTCGACTTGGTCTCGCCCTGACCCAACACACGGCTGACGCCGGGTAATTTGACGAAGACCTCCATCACCGGCGCAGACTCCTTCGCCGCGACAAGGATATCGAGGTCGCCGACGGTGGAGCGCATACGCCGCAGGCTGCCAGCGGGTTCCGCGGCGACGACGCCTTCCACGCCCTTGAGGGTGCGGATGATCTCCTGGGCGAGCGGATACGCCCGCCCCAACGGAATCCGCCCCGAGCGGCGGGCCAGCGACGCGATCCCTTCGAGGATGGCCGCCTC
>CALLJA010000481.1 GCA_938008865.1 uncultured Anaerolineales bacterium | reverse complement strand
GCTTCGGCGGGCGTGCGGGCGGATTTATAGGCGCGCTGGTCGGTGATGGCCGTGTAGGCATCCACCACGGCGATGATGCGCGCAGTCAGCGGGATGTCTTCCCCGCGCAGGCCGTCGGGGTAGCCTGTGCCGTCGAATTTTTCCTGGTGGGCGCGGATGACCTGGGCGACATCGCTCAGGTTCTGGATGGCGCTGATGATCTTTGCGCCGATCTCGGGATGGCGCATCATGATTCGCCGCTCCTCGTCTTCCAGCGGGCCTGGTTTGTTAAGGATGCTGTCGGGAATGCCGATCTTGCCGATGTCGTGCATGGCGGCGGCCAGCCGCACCCGTTCGAGCTGGCTTTCTTCGTACCCGAGGAGCCTGGCGGTCTCGACGGCCAGGCCCGCGATGCGGTTGCTGTGGTCGCTGGTGTAATAATCGCGGACCTCGATCACGTTGGCCAGGGCGGTGACGATGTTGCTGTAGGTCAGTTCCATGTTGCCGAGGGCCTGGGTCAACTGGCGGGTCTTGGCCTCGACTTCGCGGGTCAGGGATAGGCTCCACTTGCCAATGATCTCGGCGGCTTCTCCGCTGGCATAGGTGGTGAGCGAGATAAGAATTAGCCCGATCACCCCGTTCGAGACCAGGATGCGTCCTTCTTGCGAAAAATTATAGATGGGAGCGAAGGTCGAGTTCTTGGCGGGCAGGATGCCCGTGAGTTCCAGCACGGCCAAGAGCGCGAACAATACCGAGCAAATGGCGGCCATGACCCGCGTGGCGGTGCGGCTTTGGAATACCAGCGCCGCGGTCAGGATCAGGATGAGGTAGATTCCGAGGCTGAGGGTGATGAAGCCGCCCCCGAGGTGTAATCCCATGGTGGCAATGACGGCGGCCAGGACCAGGCTGACCCAGGTGGCGGCCCGCGGCTGTCCCAGCAGAACCATCCTGCGCTGCCAAAGCAGGGTGCCGATATCGGCGGCTGTGATGGTGATGGAAATGACCGAAGCGCCCGTGGGCCTGACCGCCTGGATGATGAGCAGCGCGACCAGGATGGAGAGGCTGCCCGCCATGCGGATGCGTTGATATGCCAACGCCCTCTCCGCAAGGGAGTGGCTGGCCCAGGTGGCGCGCAACGCGGCTCGTACGGGTTTCATAGGGGGATCCAGGCAGGTATTATACTTTCGCCGCAGGTTTATCGGAACATATCCTGGTCTTTGGGGCGGATCAGTTCTTTTAGTGCGCCGTCGCGCATGGAATAGGGGAAGCCGCGTGCGTGGACGGCGGGCGTCCCTTCGGCGGCCTGACCCATCATCAGCGACGCGGCGGCGGCTAGTTCATCGGCGGCGCCCACCTGGGTGACACGCAGGCTATAGCCAAACAGGTCGGGCTGCCCGCGCAGGTCCACGAGGCCAGGCATCCCCGCCAGGCCGATGGTCACGCCGACGGTGCCGTTGCGCCAGGCGCGTCCGTGCGAGTCGATGACCAGCACGCCGACGTCCACGCCCGCTTTGGCGTTGATTCGGGCGCGGATCTCGGCAGCGGAGCGGTCGGGATCCGCGGGCAGGAGCAGGACGTAATCGTCTGCTCGTTCCACGGGACCCGCTCCCAGCGGGGAAACGTTGGAATGGTCGATGCCCGCGTTGGCGCACACGAAGCCGAGGTTATGTTCCACGATGACCGCGCCGACGCGCACGCGCAGCACTTCGCGGCTTTCGCGCAGCATCAACTCGACCACGCGTGGGTCTTTTTCTGCCTGGGCCGCGAGTTCCACCGCGCGCGGGCTGGGAGTCACGGTTGCCAGGTCCACCATGCGGCCTTCGGCCTTGCTGACAATTTTCTGCGCCAACACGAGGATGTCGCCGTTTTGAAGGGTCAGGCCCGAGATGGGGAGGGAGGCGAGAAGAATATCCGCCAGATTGTCAGCCTGGCGGATGAGGGGTATTTGTTGAAGGGGGGTGAGGGTGAGCGGGGACACGGTCTATTCTATCCACAGATTACGCAGATTGGGCAGATTTTGCTTTTGTGGTCGAGGTCGCTCGCGACCTGTAAAGTCTTTTGACTCGGGGGTGGAGGCGTCCACAGATTACACAGATTGGGCAGATTTTTCTCTTGTGCTCGAGGTCGCTCGCGACCTGTAAAGTCTTTTGCCTCGGGGGTGGAGGCGTCCACAGATTGCGCAGATTGGGCAGATTTTTCTTTTGTGGTCGAGGTCACTCGCGACCTCGAAGTGTTGGCTCCTGGGGAAGAACCAAGTCGTCGTGACCCCAGACGAGCCTTTTTTGTTGCAGGCTGGCAGAGCCAAAATTGAATAACAATCCGCGATGGAAGCCAGTGGCCTTGAGGTAATTCAGAACCTGTGCTTCATCCGTTGTCGTTAGGGTGGAGATCGCCTTGAATTCGACGATGATCTCGGAGAAGCAGATAAAGTCAGCTCGATAATGGACGGGCAGGGGGGTGCCTTTGTATTTGACAGGTAGCAAAACCTCGCGCTCGAAAGGAATGTTCCTGAGACGGAATTCAACCACTGCAGCTTCTTGATAAACGGCCTCCAGGAATCCATGCCCAAGCTGGCGATGGATGTCCATTGCGGCGCCGATAATTGCAAAAGTTTGCGGGTCGCGAGAATCGACGGGTCTCATGGTTCTTTCTGCGAAATCTGTGAAATCTGTGGATTACTTCTTCGCGCCCGTGATCTTGATGCCCGCGTGCGTGCTGCCGTATTTTTTGTTGATGCCGATTAGCACGCTGGTCAGGCCCTCGACGACGACCGAGTTCTCGATGGGTCCCGCGTCCCAGCCTGTCAGTCCCGCCGCTTCGACCAGTTTGATCGCCTCGGCGCGGACCTCGGGGCCCGTGCCCGTAACGAGCACGTCACACTCGACATCGCCGCCTTCGAGCAGGTGTTCATGCGAGATGTTTTGGAAGGCGGCGGCCACTTGCGCGCCTTCGCCGAGAATCTCTTTGGCTTCCTGTGCCGCAGACCCCGCGGGCGGCATCTGCACCTTGGCCACTTTCGGCGGGACGAGCGGCACGGTCACGTCGATCAGGATTTTGCCCTCAATCGCGTCTTTGACCGCTTCAAGCGTATCGCGGTGCGCGGAGTAGGGCACGGTCAGTACGACGATGTCGGCTTTTTGCGCGGCGGTCGGATTGTCCAGGCCTTCGACCGAGCCGCTGCCGCCCAGCATGGACAGCACGTCTGCGGCGGCGGCCTGGGCTTTTTCGGCAGCGCGCGAGCCGATCAGCACGCGATAGCCAGCCTTGGCCCAACGATAAACCAGCCCTTTGCCTTCCTTGCCTGTTCCGCCGAGTACGGCGATGGATAAAAGAATGGGTGAGTCAGTCATGGGAACCTCTCGGTGTGCAGAATGAATGATAACGGTGGGATGCGCGAATCAAAATTGCGCGTAATACATTTTCCATGTTTTGGCGGCGGCCTCGCGGGCTTTGGCGGCGATCTCAGCTTCGTCGAGCGTGAGGAGTTCGCGGTCTTTCATCAATACTTTGCCGTGGACGATGGTGGTCGTGACCATGCTGCCCTGAAAGCCGAAGAGGATGTGCCAGGGCAGGTTCTCGGCGGTGAGCGGCGTGGCGGCATGATACTCCACAAAGATCAGGTCGGCATAGCAGCCAGGGACGATCTGCCCGAGCGGGGCAGCGGGGAAGAAGATGTTGGCGAGGCCCGCGTTATTGTAGACCGCCATCTGGACCACGTCGCTGCCGTTCATGCGGCGCGGATCGCGGTGTTCATTCTTGTGCAACAGGGAAGCGGCCTTCCATTCGTCCCACATCGGGTGGGCAAATCCATCGTTGCCGAGGCAGACGCGCATGCCCATTCCGAGCATGGTTTCGACATCCGCCACGCCGACGCCGTTGTTCATGTTCGAGCGCGGCTGATGCGCGACCCAGGTTCCCGTCTCGGCCAGTTGGTCCAGTTCGTACTCGTCCACGTGGACGGCGTGTGCCACGATGGTCCGCTGACCGAGGATGCCGTGCTTGTTCAGCCAGTCCACGGGCCAGGCTGCGCCGAGGTCGTTCTCGAACATGGCGTAGCCATCATCCTGCGATTCGCCCACGTGAATGTGGAAACCCGTCCCGTCTGGGGCGGCAGCGCGAGATGCCTCCAAGGTGGCGGTTGAAAGCGTGAGTGGGGCGTGCAGGCCGAAGGTCCCAGCCAGGAGCGGGCTTTTGGTCCGCTGGAGGAAACGCACGTTTTCGGCGATGCCTGCGCGAGCCTTGTCCTGTCCACCGCGGTTGCTGACTTCGTAGCATAGCACCGCGCGCAGGCCCGCCTGTTCGACAGCTTCGGCGATGATATCGAGCGAGCCGTCGATGAAGTTGGGAGAGGCGTGATGGTCGAAAAGCGTGGTGGTGCCGTGCTTGACGGCATCCACCAGGCAGGTCAGCGCCGAGTAACGGACATCTTCCTCGTCCAACGACTTATCCAGCGGCCACCACAACCTTTCGAGGACCTGCTTGAAGTCCTGCGGCGCATCGCCAGGGACGGCCAGCCCGCGCGCGAACGCGCCGTAGAAATGAGTGTGGGCGCAAATGTTGCCAGGCAGGACGAGTTGGCCGCGCGCATCGAGTCTTTCTTCCTCGGGGTGACGGGCGAGCAGGTCCGCTTCGGGGCCGATCTCACGAACAAGAGCGCCCTCGATATGGAGGGCGTATCTTTCGTGGAAACGGTTGGGGGAACCCCAGGTGACCAGCGCGGCGTTGGTGATCAGCATGTCATTCGATGCCGAACTGGGACGGGTGCGGCAGCCTGACGCCCGCGGCGGCGACCTCCATCAGGGCCAGGTAGACCGCCTCGCGTAGTTCGGGGTCATCCCTGTACATGGCGTGATACATCTGGGTGATGACGCCCTCGGTGGGCGTGCGCTTGAGGTAGGGCAGGCTGGCCAGGCGCGCTTCGGGGTTGTCGCCTTTGAGAGCGGTGAGCAGGATCTCGGTGGCGGGCGCGCCCGGGGAGATGCCTACACCCTGCTTGCCCGCAAACTCGATCAGCCAGGGCGTCTCGGACGGGGCAGGCAGGCTGCGCGGCACACGCGCGCCCAGGTGGGCCTGACGGTCGAGCACTTCGGTGGCCGAGTTGCGCACCACCCATTGCTCGTCTTCAACCTGGATGGATTTGAGCATGTCCACTGCCCAGGGCTGGTCCACGCGGGCCAGGCCGTACACCACGGCGCGCCGCAGCAGGATGTCGCTCAACGTGGCGCCTTCCTTCAACATGGCATGACCTTCGCCCGGGTCGTTGGCCAGGGCCTCGGCCACGGCGCGGCGGATGTT
>CALLJA010000480.1 GCA_938008865.1 uncultured Anaerolineales bacterium | reverse complement strand
AAGACAAAAATCGGCTCGAATATTTGCAGGGAATTGATCAGGCCCACCACCATGTTATAGAAGATGTAGGGGGTAAGCAGGGGGAAGGAGATCTTCCAGAAGCGCTGCCAGCCTGTGGCCCCGTCCACTTCGGCGGCTTCGTGCAGTTCCTTGGGGATGTTGTTGAGTCCCGCCAGGAAGATGAGCATCATCGCGCCGCAGCCCCAGATCATCAGCAGCACGACCGACATCTTGGACCATAGCGGACTCTGGACCCAGAGCGGGACGCGGTTGTCAGCGGGAAAGCCCGCCTCGATGACCTTGACCAGCAGGTTGAACTTGCCGCCGCTGTTGACGCCCAGGAAGAAAGCCGAGAAGACCTCCTGGATGTAGATCAGGCCGCGCATGAGGAATCCGATGGGCGGGATGGAGGCCGCCGCGCGCCACATCTGGTTGATGATGCCTGTGCCTGTGTTGAGCATCAAGCGCCAGCACAACAACACGGCGGTGTTGAAACCCAAAATGACAGGCAGGTAAAACGCCATGCGGAAGACGCGCTCGCCCTTGGTCTTCTGGTTGAGCAGCACCGCCAGGAGCAAGGCAAAACCCATCTGCAAGGGCAGGCCGATCACGGTCAGGTAGAGGGTATTGACGATGGAGGCGCGGAAACTATCGTCGTCGAAGAGCAGGGTCTTGTAGTTTTCCAGGCCCAGCCATTGCGGCGGCTGGTTGGCGGTGACGCGGTAGTCGGTGAAACTCCAGTAGAGAGAAAATCCCAACGGCACCACCACAAAGATGAGGAAGCCCACGATCCACGGCGCGGAGAAGAGATAACCCGCGAAGGTGTTGGCTTGCTGTTTGGGCGTGGCCCCGCGCAGGCGCGAGATGCCGCGCGCCAGGGCCCCCAGGCCAAAACTGCTCGCAACGATGAACAACAGGGTCAAGGCAGCCGTGACCAGCACATTCAGATAAGGATTTTCAGGCATGGTCCTGTCCTCCAGTTCGGCAAAAGAAAGGATGGAGAGGCAACTGCCCCTCCATCCTTTAGTATACGCCAGCGGGCTTACTTGAGCGCGGCGATGTATTCTTCCTGGATCTTCGCCACGACCTCAGCGACGGTCAATTCCTCGGTGATGAGCTTGCCGAGGGCGTCCTGCATGATGGTGGAGAGCTTGGCAGCTTCCTTGATGCCGGCGAAACCGACGCCGTACTTGGAGGCCAGTTCAGCCTCGGCCTTGAGCTGCGCGGACTCGGTGACGTAGCCGTACTGCGAGTCGTTGCGGGCGGGGATCAGGCCCATGGTCTCGTTCCACTTGTTGTTGGCTTCCTTCGAGAAGGCCATCTTCAGCCACTCAGCCGCCAATTCCTTGTTGGGGCTGTAGTCGGCCACGGCCAGCCAGTCATTGAAGGCCAGCACGACCGGCTTGCTGTTCGGGAAGTTGGCGGGATCGCCGTAGAACGGCTCGATGCTGACCTTGTCCCAGATCGGGCGGTCGAAGGCGGGGGCGGCCCAACCAGAGTGAGCCAGACACACCGCGCCGTTGTCCTTGCCAGTGGCATCGTCAACGTCGATCACGGAACCCTGTCCAGCGGGGAGGGCGCCGACCGCGTCCGCGGCGGGGCCGTAGGTGGCCTGGCGCATGTCATACAGGAATTGGGTGGCGGCCAGGGCTTCGGGAGAGTCAAAGTTGGGGGTGCCGTCGGCCTTGTAGAGTTCGCCGCCGAGCGAGTAGAACACCAGCAGCCACCACTGCCAGTCAGCCATCGAGCCAGCGTCCACGGGGACGAGCGCCTGCTGGGTGAGGGAGTTCGTGGCGGGGTCGATCACAGAGGCCTGCTTGGCGAAGGCGGTCCAGTCCGCGAAGTTCTGCGGGGTGCCCGTCGTCCAGCCGGCGGCTTCCATCAGGTCGGTGCGGCAGAAGACGTAGCGCGGGGCGGTGAAGATCGGCAGGCCGCGCAGTTTGCCTTCGTACTTGGCATTCTCGAGGGCGGGGCCGAAGTTCTTGATGTCAGCCCAGGCAGCTTCGCCGAGGTAGGGGTCCATGTCGGCCAGGCTTTCGCCGTACAGGGTGTTCATCTCGGAGCCGAGGTTGATGATGTCGGGGCCTTCGCCAGCGGCGAAGAAGCCGCTGAAGGTGGTGTCCCAGCCAGACCAGGAGCCTTCGGTGATCTCAACGGTCACGCCGGGGTGGGCGGCTTCGAAAGCGGGGTTGATCTCGCCCTTGAGCCAGGCGATGGTGTCGGGGGTATAGTCGAGCAGATAGATTTTGAGGGTTACGGCCTCGGCGGCACGAGCCTCGGTCGCGGAGGGGGCTTCCGTCATGGCGGGAGCTTCCGTCGCA
>CALLJA010000479.1 GCA_938008865.1 uncultured Anaerolineales bacterium | reverse complement strand
ACGCCGTGTGGGTCTCGGAGATCATGCTCCAGCAGACCCGCGTCGAGACGGTCATTCCGTATTTCAAGAAATGGATGGCGCGCTTCCCGACGGTCACCGCATTGGCCGAGGCCTCGGAGCAGGAGGTTTTAAATCAGTGGGAAGGATTGGGGTATTACAGCCGCGCCCGCAACCTGCACAAGGCGGCCAAGAGCGTAGCCGAAAAATTCAACGGCGAATTGCCGCGTGACCTGGACGCCTTGCGGAGCCTGCCTGGCATCGGACGCTACACCGTCGGCGCGATTGCATCCATCGCGTTCGGCATGGATGAGCCGACCCTCGACGGTAACTTGCGGCGCGTCTTCGCGCGTCTCTTCGACGTGACCGTGCCTGCCGACTCGCCCGCGGGAGAAAAAAAACTGTGGGGCCTGGCGGCGGAGCATCTGCCCAAGGGACAGGCGGGTGATTACAACCAGGCGCTCATGGACCTGGGCGCCACGATTTGCCTGCCGAAGAATCCGCGCTGCCTGCTCTGCCCGTTGGCGGAGCTGTGTGCGGCGCGTGAGGCGGGCACGCAGGAACTGCGCCCCGTGCTCAAGCCTAAAAGGAAAACGCCGCATGTGGTCCATGCGGCGGCGGTGATCGTCAGGGATGGGAAGGTCTTGCTGGCACAGCGTCCGTCCGAGGGGTTGCTGGGCGGGATGTGGGAATTTCCCAACGGGCCCGTGGAGGGCGATCCTGCCGAGGGGATGGCGCAGGCTGTCGAAACGGGATACGGGCTTCAGGTCCAGGCGGGGGAGGCGATGGGCGTCGTCCAACATGCGTACACCCATTTCAAGGTCACGGTCCACGCCTTTCGCGCGGATGCGGTCCGCGTTCCCCGTCGGCCTACCCTCCAGTGGATTCCCCTCGCCGAACTGGAAAATTACCCGATGGGCAAGGTCGATCGGCAGATCTCGAAGAAAATAATGTAGGTGCGACCCGCCGGGTCGCCCCTACATAAATTACGATTTGCTCAAGGTCACGAACACCATCGGCTTGCGGCCTGTCTGTTCGTGCAGGTACGATTTGACCGCGCTGGCGATGTCCTTCTCGCTGTCGAGGCCGTTGTGGTTGACGATGCCCATCACCCGCTGGCGCACCTCGGGGATCAGGCGCTCGGCGTCTTCGGGAGAGAGGAAGCCGCGCGTGATGACCTCGGGGTCGTGCAGCAGGCGGCCCGAATACTTATCCACGTTCAGGTCGATCAGCAGGATGCCGCTGCGGGCCAGTTGTTCGCGCTCGCGCATCACGCCGTGGTCCACGTCGCCGATGGACTCGCCGTCCACGAAGACGTATCCGCCAGGGATGCGCTGCCCGAGTTTGACGCTGCCGCCCAGCAGCTCCACCACCTGGCCGTTCTCGGCCACGATGATGTTCTGGCCCTCGACGCCGACCATCTTGGCCAGTTCGGCGTGGCGCATCAACTGACGCAGTTCGCCGTGGATGGGCATGAAGTGTTTGGGGCGCACCAGGTTGAGCAGCAATTTCTGCTCCTCCTGGCTGGCATGACCCGAGACATGCACGGGGGCGATGGAGTCGTACACCACCTTCGCGCCGCGGCGCAGCAGGCGGTTGATGGTCTTGCTGATGGTCTCTTCGTTGCCAGGGATGGGATGCGAGGACAGCACCACCGTGTCGCCTGCCTTCAGGTCGAACTGACGGTTGGTGCCCGCCGAGAGCCGTCCCACGATGGACGAGGGTTCGCCCTGTGAGCCTGTGCACATGATGACCACCTTGTGGTCCTGCATTTGCAGAGCCTGGTCGATGGGCACGAGCAGGTCGTCGGGGATGTCGAGATAGCCGAGTTTGCGCGCGATCTTGACGTTGTCCACCATGCTGGGACCTGCCAGCGTCATCTTGCGCCCGTATTTTTTGGCCGAGTCGGCCACCTGCTGGACGCGCGAGATGAGCGAGGCGAAGGTCGCCACGATGACGCGTCCCTGGGCCTCATTGATGACCTTGTCGAAGGCGGGGCCGATCACCATCTCGGACGGGGTCCAGCCTGGGCGTTCGGCGTTGGTCGAGTCGGAGAGCAGCAGGTCCACGCCGCGCTGGGCGAAGTCTGCAAGCTTCGCGTAGTCAGTCGGCCAGCCGTCCACGGGGGTGTGGTCGAACTTGAAGTCGCTCATGTGGACGACCAGGCCCGCAGGTGTGGTGATGCCCAGCCCGACCGCGTCGGGGATGGAGTGGCAGACGTGGAAGGTCTCGACCTTGAACGGGCCGAATTGGAGCATGTCGCCCGCCTGCATGGTGTGGATGACGGCCTTGCTGCTGGCGCCGTTGCGGGCCAGTTTGCCCTCGATCAGCCCGCGCGTGAGCGGCGTGGCATAGACGGGGGCGGGCACATCGTCCAAAAAGTGCTGGATGGCGCCGATATGGTCTTCGTGGCCGTGGGTGATGACCAGCGCCTGGATGTGGTCGAGCTTGTCCATCAAATAGCCGTAGTCTGGGATGATGTAGTCCACACCCAGCATGTCGTTATGCGGAAACATGATGCCCGCGTCGACCACGATGATATCGCGGCCGTACTCGTAGGCCATCATGTTCTTGCCCACTTCCCCAAGCCCGCCCAGGGGAATGATCTTCAGTTTTTCTTTCTTGCTCATTTGTTTTTCTAACCTCGGTTAAAAAGGATAATCACCGCCTTGTGGCGGAAAGGTTCAAGTATCGTTACACAAAAAAAGCCCCTGCGGACTCACTCGCGAGGGGCCATCCACATGCGATTGTTTCAAACAAACTGCCGAATGGCAGTGAAAGTCAACTTAAACGCGATGAGTATAGCAGGGCAGCGGGGATTTGTCAAAGCCAAACGGTAGATGTTTAGACAATATTAACGAACTTGGCGTGTTGAGTCAAAAGTTTCCAGACTTTTGGCATCCAACGACGGGAGTCTCTGGACGCCCCTGCATCGCCAGCGCATAGCGCTTTCCGCGCGCGGCCAGCAGGTTGCAATCTGATTGGGAACCGCAGCCCGCACAGGTGCCGCCGTCGGGGCCGACCTCGATCAGGCGGCCCTTTTGGACGAGCAGGGTCAGCATGGCCAGCACCGCCGACGGCTGGGCGTTCAGCGTGCGGCTGATCTCGGCCAGGCTCAGGCCGCTTTCTTTTGAGGTGAGGAGTTCAGTGAGTTGTGTCAGCATATTTGATAAGTTTCGGAACGCAGACTTCAGTCTGCGTTCCGTAATTTACTCATCCCAGTCCCAGCAGCCTGCCGCCCTGGTAGACGAGGAAGGCGGCGATCCAGGCCACGACGGTTTGATAGACGGCTGAGGTCACGGCCCAGGAGGTTCCAAATTCCTGTTTGATCGCGCCCAGGGTGGCCACGCAGGGCACGTAGAGCAGCACGAAGACCAGCAGCGACGCGGCGCTGAGCGGTGTGAAGTGATCGCGGAGTTCCGCGCTCAGGGCGGTATCCTCACTGGCGGCGTTCTCGTCCACGAGGTGCACGCCTGGGAGGATGTCCGCGGCGATCTTTGCGGATTGGACCACCGCGTCGACGAAGCCTTGGCCGATGCCGACCAGGTCTTCGGTGACCGTGGTGGGTTCCGTTGCCGTGGCGTTTTCCCCGCCGACATAGATCTGGCTCATGGTGCTGACCACGATCTCCTTGGCCATGAAGCCCGAGACCAGTGCGCCGCCTGTCTCCCAGTTGCCGAAACCGAGCGGGGCAAAGATGGGCGAAAGCGAGGCGCTGAAACGGCCAAAGTACGAGTCACGCTGATGGGTCACGCCCCAGGGCAGGTTGAGCAAGATCCACATGATGATGGACGCGGCCAGGATGGTGGTCCCTGCCTTGCGGACGAACTCGCGCGTGTTCTCCCACATGTGGATCAGCACACTCTTGAGCGCGGGCTGACGGTAAGGCGGCAGCTCCAGCACGAACGCGGACGAGACGTCGGGCTTGAGGATGGTGCGGGTGAAGACCATGCCTGCCAGCATGGCCACCACGATGCCCAGCGCGTACATGGCCCAGATGACCGTCCCTGCGCGTGAGCCGAAGAAGGCCAGCCCGAAGACCACGTACACGGGCAGCCGCGCCGAGCAGGACATGAGCGGCACCAGCAGCGCGGTCAGGATGCGGTCGCGGCGCGAGGCGATGGTGCGCGTGGCGTAGACCGCGGGCACGGCGCAGCCGAAGCCGAGGATCATCGGGATGAAGGATTTGCCGTGCAGGCCGACCACGCGCATGAAGCGGTCCATGACGAAGGCGGCGCGCGACATGTAGCCCGAGTCTTCGAGCAGGGCCAGGAAGAAATACAGGATCAGCAGCCCGGGCACGAAGACCAGCACGCCGCCCACGCCCGCCACGATCCCGTCGACGAGCAGGGAACGCAGCCATAACGGAGCCAGCACCAGGTCCAGAAGGGCTGAGATCCAGTGCGAGAGTGGTCCCGTGATGATGGCGTCGGTCCAATCCAGGAAGGGCGAGGAGACGTCGATCACCAGGCGGAAGATGACGTACATCACGGCGAAGAAGACGGGCAGTCCCAGCCACTTGTGCGTGACGATGTTGTCGATGCGGTCGGTGAGGGTGATGCGGTCGATGAGCGGGCGCTGCAGCGACTGGCGCACCACGCCGTTGATGAAGCCATAGCGGTGGTCGGCGGTGATCAGGTCCACTTCGTCGCCCAGCATGGACTTGATGTGTTCCGCGCCCTGCTGCGCGCGCGCGATGACCTGCTCTCCGTTGGGCATGGATTGAACGCGCGCCAGGATGTCTGGGTCGGCTTCGAGCAGTTTGATGGCCAGCCAGCGTTTGGGGTAACGTCCAGTGTCGAACTGGATTTCCTCGAAGGCCGCCATGAGGCTGGCGATCTGGCGTTCGAGTTTGCCTCCATAATCGAGGCGGAAAATTTCACGGGAAGCAATGGTCATGTCAATTCTTTCCTGCGGCTTTGACGGCGGCGGCGATCAGTTCGTCGATGCCCTTGCCCTGGTTGGCGGTGGTGGA
>CALLJA010000478.1 GCA_938008865.1 uncultured Anaerolineales bacterium | reverse complement strand
ATGACATCTCCCTCATGTCGTTGCGAGGGCGGCGCTCTCCCGCCCGAAGCAACCTCCCCATCCGTGAGATTGCTTCGCCCTATCGGGCTCGCAAGGACATAACTTCATACAATATCTTCAAATAAATCCCTCCACTCAGGGTTGAGACGATTGATTAAATCAACCTTCTTCTGACGCGAGCCGCCTTTAATCTGTTTTTCTCTTGCGATTGCCTCATATACATTATCCCCGACTTCATAATACACCAGCTTGGTAACATTGTATTTTTTAACAAAACTGCTGCCCAATCCATTCTTGTGCTCATATACTCTGCGGGCAAGAGAATTGGTTACTCCTGTATATAGGACAGTATTGTGAGCATTTGTCATAATGTAAACACAATATTCTCTGCCTACCGCCATGTCATCTCTCCTTCTATGTGCCATTACATAATCATGTCGTTGCGAGGGCGGCGCTCTCCCGCCCGAAGCAACCTCCTCTTCCATGAGATTGCTTCGCTCCGCTCGCTCCGCTCGCAATGACATCTCTTTCATGTCGTTGCGAGGGCAGCGCTCTCCCGCCCGAAGCAACCTCCCCCTCCCGCAAGATTGCTTCGCCCTATCAGGCTCACAAGGACATACAAGCCGACAAAAACTTCGAAAAGTTTTCTCAAAAATATCGAAATGTTTTTCCAAAAACTTCGAAATGTTTTTTAAGAACATCGAAAAGTTCTTCCAAAAGGCAGGGGACAACCCACCCGTGGGCGGCTGTCCCCTGCGGTCAGATTACTCTTCCGCCTGGCTCACCACCGAACCTCTCACAAACTCGACGCGGTCCAGGGTCTGCTTGAAGACCTTGCCAGGATTGAAGCGCGGCAGCACGCTGGTGATCTGCGTCGCGTGGACGGTCTCGGCGCTCTCTGCCCCCTCGGAAGTGGTGCGCAGCCAGAAAGAGCCGAACTCACCCAGTTCGACAATGTTGCCCTTGATGAGCTGTTCGGGAATGATCGCCAGGAACCCTTCGATGGCCGCCATCATGTCCATCGTGCTGAGGGTCGAACGCTGGGCGGCCATCTCGGCCAGCTCGCGCGTGGTCACCCGTCCCGAAGACTGAATGGACGGGTAGAACTTTTTGGGGGCATCGGGCTTGCCAGGGTTGCCCCGCTCCACAATGTTGAATCGGACACTCATGAGAAAACCTCCTGTAGTGAATTGTGGTGCAGGAGGAACATCCGTGTCCCCCTGCTCGATGCAAAACATTATAAGGAGAATCTGCATAAAGTCAAACAAAAGTATTCGATGTTTTTTAAGCGCCGCCTTACAATTCCCTAACATTTTGAGGGCCGCTTCCATACGCGCGCAAGGCGCATTTTGTCACGCCCATCTGGTGACATGCGCCGCGCGCGTTTCGTGGTTTAATTGCGCACGGGGCGGCGTTTCCGCTCCCGATGTTCCCTTTTTTTGATCCACCTCTGGAGGCAGGCATGAAGATCGAAACCCTGGTACAGAATTTTCTGGCGCAAAAGAAGATCGCCGTGGTGGGCGTTTCGGACCGCCGCGACACGGGCTGCAACCTGGGCTACCGCAAGTTCAAAGAGAACGGCTACCAGGTCTACGCCGTCAACCCGCGCATCACCACCTTCGAGGGCGACCCGTGTTACGCAGACCTCAAGGCGCTGCCCGAGAAACCCGATGCCGTCTTCATCCTCGCCAACCCCAAAGTGACCGAACAGATCGTCCAGCAATGCGTCGACCTGGGCGTCAAACACGTCTGGATGCACTGCATGATGGGCACCAAGCCAGGCCTGGCGCAGGGCATGACCAGCGTCTCGCCCAGCGCGGTGGAGATGTGCAAGGCCAACGGCATCGCCGTCATCCCTGGCTCGTGCCCCAACCAGTTCCTGCAGCCCGATTTCGGCCACGGCCTGATGCGCGGCATGTGGAAGTTGTTCGGCTTCATGCCCGCCGCCTGACCCGAAGTTCGCCCGCCCCAATTCCCTGATCACGGAGAGACCTATGCCTGTCATCAAAGCCATCAACCATGTGGCTGTCGTCGTGGACGACATGGAAAAATCGCTCGCCTTCTGGCGCGACGCGCTGGGCATTGCCCTGCACGAACTGCGCGACGTGCCCGCCGAAAAATCGCAGGTGGCCTTCCTGCCCCTGGCGGGCGCGGAAGTGGAACTGGTGATGCCCACCAGCGACGACTCGGGCATCGCCAAATATCTCGCCAAGCGCGGGCCTGGCATGCACCACCTGTGCCTCGAAGTGGACGACATCGAAGGCATGATGTCCGTCCTGCGCGGAAAGAACATCCGCCTGATCAATGAACAGCCGCGCGTCGCCGCCGACGGCAAGAAGTACGCCTTCGTCCATCCCGAGTCCACGGGCGGCGTGCTGGTCGAGTTGTACCAGTTGTAGTCGAATCTCCAGAACCGAGATGCGGGATGTCCTCCCGCATCTTTTTTATTCCAATCGCCGATCTGTCTTTTCATACTTCTGTGGTTTAATAGACGCCATGCTCAACAACATGGATGCCATTCTTCGCGACCAGTGCGGGCTCGTCAAAGACAGACCCATCATCGTCGGCGTGTCGGGCGGCCCCGACAGCCTGTGCCTGATGGAATCCATCCGCCAGGCGGGATACTCCCTGGTGGCGGCGCATTTCAACCATCACCTGCGGCCCGAATCGGACAGCGACGCCACCATGGTCGAACAGACCGCCGCGCGCCTGATGGTGGCCTCCATTGTGGACGGCGGCGACGTGCGCGGCTATGCCGAACAGCACGGCATGTCGCTCGAAGAGGCGGCCCGCCACCTGCGCTACAATTTTCTCTTCGAACAGGCGCGCAGGCTGAACGCCCAGGCCGTGGCAGTCGGTCACACCGCCGACGACCAGGTGGAGACCGTGCTGATGCACTTCCTGCGCGGCGCGGGGCTGACGGGCCTCAAGGGCATGCCGCATCGCGGCCTGCTGCCCGCTTTCGACCCACAGGTGCCGCTCGTGCGTCCGTTGTTGGATTTCTGGCGCGAAGAGACGGTTGTCTATTGCGCGGCCAACGGCCTGCGGCCCAGTTACGACCCCAGCAACGACTCGCTCAACTTCATGCGCAACCGCCTGCGCAACCTGCTCATCCCCACCCTCGAAACCTACAACCCGAAATTCCGCGAGGCTGTCTGGCGCTCGGTGCAAAGCCTCAAGGCCGACCACGCCCTCCTGCAAGAGACGCTCGATTCCGCCTGGGCCGACTGTGTCGCGCTGGACAAGAACGGGATCGTGGCCTTCGACGCCGCCCGTTTAAGCGGGCGCTCCACGGGCCTGCAAGCGAACCTGGTCCGCCGCGCCATCGAAACCCTGCGGCCTGGGCAGGAGATCACCTACGCCCTGATCGAGCGGGCCATCGGCTTCATCAACAAGTCCAGCGCCACCCGCACCGACCTGGCGGGCGGATTGCTCCTGTTCCGCGAGGGGCGGCACTTCTACCTGTCGCTGCCAGATGCGAACCTGCCCTTCGACAAGTGGCCGCAGATGCCCGAAGAGTCCGCGCCCATCCCCGTCGTCATCCCGTGCGGCGTGGAACTCTCGGGCGGCTGGCGCTTCTCCAGCGAGAGCTGGCGGCTGCCATCCCTGGCGCGCGAACAGGCCGAACGCAACCAGGACCCCTACCAGGTCTGGCTGGACGCGGAGAAACTTCCGCCCGAACTTGCGCTGCGGATGCGCAACGCAGGCGACCGTTTCGAGCCGCTCGGCATGGACGGCCACTCGCAAAAGGTGTCGGATTTTCTCGTCAACGAGAAGGTGCCGCGTCGCGCGCGCGACCGCTGGCCGCTGTTGTGCTCGGGCGATACGGTGGTCTGGGTGCCTGGGCATCGCCCCGCCCACCCCTTCCGCCTGACATCCTCCTCGCGCAAGGTGGCCTACTTCTCCGTCACCAGGCCCCCCGAGAAGCCCTCGGCTTCCATCGAATGAAATAGGACAGGCCAGTCCTTTCGAGACTGGCCTGTCCGTTTCTATTTGGCTTCGTTGTTTAGCTGGCGGAGTTTGAGGTTGATCTCGCGCCACTGGATCTTAGAAACGCCCATCTTCTGACGGATCTTGTCCATCTCCACGCCCGACTGATAATCGCGCAGGGCGCAGGTCCAACGGCACATGTCGAAGGAGAGGTGCTTCTTGCCCAGACCCGCTTCCTCACCAATATCTTCGAGCAGGTACTCCAAGCGGCGCGGCGACCACGGGAAGAGCTGGTCCACGATCGGGTACTGGCTGAGGTATTCCTTGTAGGCGGGGATCCAGTCGTCGGTCAGGGCCAGTTTGCGTTCCTTGTAGCGGTTGGCGGGGCTGGCGTAGCGGATGAAGACCAGCGGCCCCGCGGGCGCTTCCAGGTCCACGTGGTTGAGATGGATGCCCAGGCACTCGCTCTTCTTGATGCCCGTGTTGAGCAACAGGTGTACCAGCGTGTACGGGCGGGCATCGGGTTTACGCTCGCGGCGATGTCGGTCAGCGGCCAGCAGAACCGCCTGCACCTCGTCCTCGGTCAACACCTGCGGCAGCGGGCTGATGGCCGAACGTTGCAAGACCTTCTCAGCAGGGTCGATCAGGATCGCACCGTGTTGGTGAAGCCAGCGAAAGAAGGACTTGGTCGAGGTGATGCGCCGCGCCAGGGTCTTGGGGCTGCACGGAATGGCGCGCTGTTTCTCCATCCACTCGAAGAAACGGTTGAGGTCGTTGGTGGTGATGGCGCCGAGGGTCGCATCGGGTGCGAGAAATTCCGTCAACAGACGCACATCCGAGAGGAAGGCCTTGACGGTATTAGGTGAGCGTCCCTGGTCGTTCAGGAACATCTCCCACCCTTTCAGGGCGGGCGCGAGCGTGGTCTGGGAATTAATGTGGGCAAAGTCAGCCGATTGGCTCATGGAGCCTCCTTGCGTAGATAGCGCATAATCTTTGCGTATAGTTTAGCAAATAATGGGGGTTTATGTCAACCTGCCCGCCA
>CALLJA010000477.1 GCA_938008865.1 uncultured Anaerolineales bacterium | reverse complement strand
TTGATGATAATTCCCGCAATGGCGGGATCATCCATGCGGTAATGGCTGATGATCTCGAAGTAGCGCCACGCACCGCTGGCATGTCTCAGGCGGTACTCGCCACGATGCACGTATCCAGGCGTTTCCAATCCCTGCATGAAGGCCGCCGCCACACTGGCCAGGTCATCGGGGTGGATCAAGTCGAAGGCGCTCACCCCGATCAGCGCAGCGGGACCGTACCCGAGCAGGTGCACCACCGACGGGCTTTCATAGCGGACCCGGCCTTCGGTGTTCACGATGAGAATGCCGTCGGTGGAGTTTTCGATCAGCGCACGGTGCTGCCGCTCGCTCTCATTCAGCAGTTTCTCCATGTGTCTGCGCTCGGTGATGTCGCGGCTGGTACCGAGGATGGACACTGGGACGCCCGCCTCGTTCCGCACTACCGTGATCTTGCTCTCGGCCGAATAGATCGACCCATCACGGTTGATGAAATCCAGGTCGACGGTATGCACAGGAGAATAGGTTGGGTCGGCCAACACCCTGGGGAGTTCCCCGCCCAGGGTCTCCATGGTCAATCGATACGATTCTGGGGTGAGATTCTTATCCAGCGGCAGATTTTGGAATTGCTCGAACGTATAACCCCGCACCCGTTCCGTGGACGGGCTGATGTATATGGTCTTCAAGTTCATGTCGAGCATCCAGACCGTGTCGGTCATGTTCTCGGCCAGCAGGCGGTAACGCGCCTCGCTCAGCTTCAATGCCTCTTCCGCTTCGCGCCGCGCGGTGATGTCGTGGAAGTTGATCACCACCGCCTCCACGCTGGGCTCCGCCAGCAGGTTGCTGAAGGTGCTCTCCAACCAACGCCACGAACCGTTCTTGTGTTTGTACCGGTAATGAAGCGTAGGCACCCTGTGAGGGTCCTGGATCAGGTCGTTCATGGCCTGGAGTACGGCGGGCATGTCGTCTGGGTGGATGTACTCGAGCGGATTCGCCTGGAGGTTATCTTCAGGATCGAAGCCGAGAATGGAACGCGCCGCGGGGCTGGCATATTTGTTCCTCCCATCCAGGCCCACCAGTATGATCCCGTCCGGGGCCTTCTCGATCAACGACCTGAAATGGACCCCGGCCCGGTGGACCGCCTCCTCGGCCTGTTTCCGCTCCGCCAGTTCCACCTCCACCTTTTGCGCCAGGCGCACATTGCGCAGGCTGACGGCCAGCTGTCCCGCAAAGGAATCCATGGCGGGCACATCGTCCTGACTCAGGCTCTGGCTGCCGAAGACAACCAGCACGCCCAGCGTCTCCTCATCCACGTTCAGCGGGGCAATGATGCCATGTGCCAGATCAAAGGTCTGCATCAGGCGGCGGGTAAGGGTGTGTATGGGGGCGGGGATGGTCTCGGCGAACAGGTGTACAGCGTCGGGGATGAATTCTCCCACACCCTGAACGAGCACACGGTTGTAAATGCCGTAGGGTGTAACCGGCCAACTGTGACCTTGGGCGGTCAACCCGGTCATTTTCTCAGCCAGACGAATCGCATCGGCAGAAATAGTGGTGTAGGTATAGACGAGCCGTTTGCGGCTGGCATCGAGCATCAGGACCGCTGCATTGCATTGCAAGGCCTTGATCTGCTCCCCCAGCACGCGATAGATCTCCTCGGTGCGGGTCTGCTTTTGGATGGCCTGGGCTGCACAACTGAGCGCCAGCAGCAGGCGGCGACTGTGCTGGAGTGACTGTTCGGCCTGCCTGCGGGCCGCCAGTTCTTCCTCCAATTTTTGCATCAACCGCACGTTGAGCAGGCCCGCCGCAATCTGCCCGGCAAAGGAATCCATGGCGGGTAAGTCATCCTCGGTTAGCGACAGGCTGCTGACGGTCATCAGCCCCAGGTTGAGATTGTCCAGCCGCAGCGGGGCCAGGATGCCCTGCCGCAGATCGAGGACCTGCATGAGCGCATCGGCCAGCGAACGAAGCGACAGCGGCAGCGCCTCAGCCACCGCCTCCCTGGGCGAGACGATGAAGACCGCCCGCCCGCCATCCAGGATGCGGCGATAGACGCCGCCCTCGGTGAGCGGTACCTGGCAGGTGTCCGCTGAAAAACCCATCAATTTTTCGGCGCGGCGCACCACCCCAATAGGATAGGAAGTATAAGCAAGCGAAAACGAGGTTTGGTCCTCGTTCATGGTGAATAGGGTTACGACACCCCCCAAAGACTCGATCTCCCGTCCCACGGCATGGTGGAAATCCTCCGCCGTACGCGCGCGCTGAATGGCCTGAGCGGCGCGGCTGAGCGCAAGCAATACATCCCGGTTATGGGCAAACGCATCTCGCACCTCATTCACAACCGGCCTTCCGGGAGGACCTTTTTTCATGTATTACATCCTTCCGGCCTCGTTCTTTACCGCGAACTATATGAGAATCACGGACAGGCCAGGTCAACTGGCC
>CALLJA010000476.1 GCA_938008865.1 uncultured Anaerolineales bacterium | reverse complement strand
CCCGCCGCGATGAAGGCGACCACGATCAGCACGCCGATGAAGGTCAGCCGATACGGCTTGACGTAGGAGCGCGTGGGATAGGCGCCGAAGCCGCGCGATTCGATGGCCAGCGCGGTGTTCTCGGCCTTGCGCAATCCGTTGACGATGACCGTGAACAGGTAGCGCTGCCACAGGCGGAAGCGATGCGCCCAAGGCGAGCGCGCTGCGCGTCCGCGGATGGCATGAGCGGCCTGGACGGCGTCCACTTCCTGCTGGATGATGGGCAGGAAGCGCAAGGCCGTGAAGATGGCGAAGGCATATCGGTAGGGGATGCCCAGTTTGGTCAGCCCTACCATCAGTTCGCGGATGTTGGTGGTCCAGATGAACATGAACGAGACCAGCACCATGATCGCCAGGCGGAAGAAATATCCCGCGCCTTTGACCAGCCCCGCCTGCGAGCCATGCAGCGGGCCGAGCGTGAAGACTGGCTCGCCCGGCGTGACGAAGAAATGGAACAATCCCAGCAGCAGCGCCACGCCGAAGATCAGCGGCGAGGCCTTCAGGATGACCGTCAGCGGCACGCGCGCAAACAGCAGGGCGATCACCAGCAGGGTCACGAGCAGAATCGCGCGCGCCTCCATCGAGGTCGTCTGGAAGGCCAGCACGATGACCACCACCACCCACAGCAGTTTGCTGAGCGCGTCGGCGCGGTGGAAGAGCGAGTCCTGGTCGAGGTAGGCGAGGGTGTGTTCGTTCATGGCGTCATGGCTTCCACAAAGGCGTCCACGGTGTTCAGGCCGTGGGGCACCGACTTTCCGCGGGCGCGCAGTTCGTCTGTCAGACGGCGCAGGGCGGTGGGGCGCAGCGAGGCGCGTTCCACCACCTCGGGCGAACTGAACAATTGCGAAGGCGTGCCGTCGAAGACCTTCTCGCCGTCGGCCATCACGATGGCGCGGTCGATGTGTGCGTCCACCAGGCGCATGTCGTGTGTGATCATCAGCACGGTGATGCCCTCGCGGCGCAGGGTGTTGATCAGGTCCATCAGGCTCTCGGTCAGGCGTTTGTCCTGTCCGTAGGTGGGTTCATCCACGATCAGCAGGCGCGCGCGTCCGCCCACGAGCATGGTCGCCACTCCCAGGCGGCGCTTGGCGCCTGCGCTCAACGCGAAGGGATGTCCCTCCGACTCGCTGATCTCCAGCCGCTTGAGCATGGCCTGCACGCGTTTGTGGACTTCGTCGGGGTCGTCGATGCCCTGGGCCAGAAGGCTGTATTCGAGTTCCTCTTTGACCGTATCGGTCAGGAACTGATGCTCGGGGTTTTGGAAGACCAGTGCAATGTCGTTGGCCAGGTCCTGCACGGACCACTGGCGCGCCTTGCGCCCGAAGAGCGTCAGGTCGCCGCCCGTGGGTTTGAGCAGGCCCACCAGCAATTTACTGAGCGTGCTCTTGCCCGCGCCGTTTTGGCCGACGATGGCCGCGATCTCGCCCTGCCGCACCTCGAAGGAGACGCCGCGCAGCGCGCGCGATTTTTTGTTGTAGCCGAAACGCAAATTCTCCGCGCGGATCAGCACCTCGCCGTGCGTCTGGACCTCGGGGCGGGTGCGGCCTTCGAGGAAATGGAACCCGCCGAAGGCGTCGGCTGCTTCGCCCACGGTGATGGGCACCTGCCCGTGGAAGAGTCCGCGCTGCTTCAGGCGCAGACCGACTTCGGTCGGTTCGGGCAGCCAGACCCCCAGGTCCAGCATCTCCGCGCCGTGGCGTTCGATCACCTCGCGCGGAGTCCCCTGGGCGACGACGCGCCCCCGGTCGAGCAGGATCAGGTCGTCGGCCTGGGCCATGAACTCGTCCAGGTCTTTGGTGACCAGCACGATGGACTTGCCCTCGTCGCGCAGGCGCAGGATCAATTGATGGACGGCGTGGGTGGTGGCGGGGTCGAGGTTGGCAGTGGGCTCGTCGAGCACGATCAGCGCGGGCTGCATAGCCAGCACCGAGGCCAGCCCCAGTTTCTGGATCTGACCGCCCGAGAGCGCCCAGACCAGATTCTTGCGCAGGCCGTTCAAGCCGACGTATTCGAGCGAGCGCGTGACCTGCTCGGCAATTTTGTCGGGGTCCTGGCGCAGGTTTTCGGGGCCGAAGGCAACCTCGTCTTCGACCTGCAGGGTGGCAAACATCCACTCGGGGTCCTGGAACAACATGCCGACCGAGTGCGCCAAGTCCTGCACCTTGACGGCGGAGACATCCTGCCCGTCTACGCGGACTTGGCCTTCGAGTTTGCCGCCTAAAATGTGGGGAATGATGCCGTTGAGCAGCATGCACAGCGTGGATTTGCCCGAGCCAGAAGGCCCGACCAGCAACGTAAAAGACCCGCGCTGGATGGACAGATTAACGTCCACGAGCGAGGGCGTGGTTTTACCGTAGTGCTTATAGGTGACTCCGCTCAAGCGGACGAGCGGCTCGGCGGAGGTGGGCGAAGGTGTGGTCACGGTGATATTTTATTCGAGGTTGGGAAACGTTGGAAATCTTAGTATGAAACTACAATGCGCGTAAACATTTCTCATTCCCCCAGCAGTTGAACTACTGGGGGAATGAGAATCATTGGGAAGGCTATTTATTCTTTTCGTGTGGTGCGCAACAAGCCAGTGCGTTCCACTAATTTGCCGAGCCACCAGCCGAGCAGGCCCGAGATGATAAAGCCCGAGATCAGGTTGA
>CALLJA010000475.1 GCA_938008865.1 uncultured Anaerolineales bacterium | reverse complement strand
AGCAGCGAGGTTTGCAGCACGATTCCGATCTGGCGGCGCAATGCCGTCAGGTCCATGCGGCGGACGTCCACGCCGTCGATCAACAGTTCGCCCTCGCTCACGTCATAGAAACGCGGGATCAAATTGATCAGCGAGGTCTTGCCCGAACCCGTCGGGCCGATCAGCGCCACGATGTGATTCGGCTGGACCGTGAGGCTGATCCCGCTCAAGGAGGCGGTCTTTTCATCCTGATATTTCAGCCCCACCTCGCGGAATTCGACCTCGCCGCGTAACGCCTCGACTTTGACCGCGTCTGTCGGCGACTGAATGGCGGGTTGCGTATCCAGCACCTCAAAGACGCGTTGCGCGCCCGCCGCTGCTTCGCCGCCTGCGTTGACTAGTCCAGTCAGCGACTGGGCGGGCTCGGCCAGCATCAAGATGTAGGCGTTGAAAGCCACGATCGCGCCAACGGTCATGGTGCCGTCCAGCACCATCTGCCCGCCGAAGAACAGGATCAGGATCGTGCCGAGGGTGGTCAGCCAGCCCGTGGTGGGCATGATCTTGGCCCACTCGTCGATGACCTTGACCCATTTGACGAACACGTCCTTGTTGGCGGTGTCGAAACGCTGAATCTCGTACGGTTCGCGCGCAAAGGCGCGCACCACCTGCACGCCCACCACGTTCTCCTGCAAGCGGTTCGACACCTCGCCCACGGCCATATCCACGGCGAAGAACAGGGCGCCGATCTTGGTCCCAAACGAGGAGGTCATCAGGATCAGGGGGATCATCGGCAGCAGCGCGATGAGCGCCAGATTTACATTCTCCGAGAGCATGGCCGCCAGGATGCCCACCGTCAGGAAGACGAAGCGCACCAGTTCAGCCACCGAGGAACCCGCAAAGTTCTCAATGGAACGCACGTCCTCGATGCAGCGGCTGATGAGCTGACCCGACTGGGTGTGGTCGTGATAGGTGAACGGCAGGTACTGGATATGGTTGTACATGCGGTTGCGCAGGTCATAGCCGACTTTGGCGGCGATCCACGCGGAAAGGTAGCGGTTGATGAAATTCAACAGCGCGGAGCCAAGCCCCAGTCCGAGCAGGATCAGGGCGGCGCGGACCAGGTAGGCGGTATCACCGCGCATCAGGCCATCGTCGATCACGTTCTGGATGATGCGCGGCACAAGCAATCCCAGCCCCGTGATGGTCAGCAAAATGACCAGCGTGGCCAGGATCTGCCAGAAGTAGGGACGCAAAAAGGTGGAGGTGCGCAGCAGGTGTTTCATGGGATGGATTGGGTTGGGTGTGGGCGGAAAAAAACGAGGCGCAGCGCCTCGCCTGGAACGGTCTGGCTGGATTATACCCCCATCAAGGAGCGCCCGGGCGCGGGTCACTTAAGAATTTTGTAAAACCATTTCCCCAGAACAGGGTTAGAATAGTCAGATTCCAATTCAAGGAGGCCTTATGTCCAAGATCGCTTTTGTCACCGACAGCACCGCTTATCTCCCACCCGAACTGTGCCAGCAGCACAACATCACCGTCACGCCGCAGGTTCTGATCTGGGGCGAGCAGACTTACAACGACGGCATCGACATCCGTCCCGAAGAATATTATGCCCGCCTGAAAGACGCGAAGGTCATGCCCTCCACCTCGCAGGTCCCGATTCCCGTCATGCAAAGCGCCTTCCAGGGGCTGGTAGACCAGGGCTACGAGGTGATCGGAGTGTTCATCTCGTCGAAGTTGTCTGGCACGATGCAGTCGGCTATCCAGGGACGCGAGATGTTGGGAACTGCCGCTGAGAAAGTCACCGTGATCGACAGCCAGTCCACCGCCATGGCGATGGGATTCCAGGTACTAACGGCGGCCCGCGCCGCACAGGCAGGCGCCAGCCTGAAGGAATGCCTGGCCCTGGTGGAACAGGCCCGCGAGAAGACGGGCGTCTTCTTTGCCGTCGATACGCTCGAATTCCTGCACCGCGGCGGACGCATCGGCGGCGCGCAGCGTTTTATCGGAACGGCCCTGAACATGAAACCCGTGCTGGCTATCCAGGACGGGCGCGTGGAACCCATGGAGCGCATCCGCACTAAGGGCAAGGCGCTCGAACGCGTGATCGAACTGGTCAGCGAACAGGTCAAGGGCAGGGCGAACATCCGCCTGGCTACCCTGCATGCCAACGCCGCCGACGAGGCGCGGGCCGTACTCGACAAGGCCAGCCAGCAGGTCGGCGCGGTCGAAAGTATCCAGACCGCCGTCAGTCCCGTGGTTGGCACCCACACAGGCCCGGGCACGATCGGCCTGGCCTACATCGCGGATATGTAACGCGACAGGCGGCGGGTCCAACCGCCGCCTGTTCTTTTTGTCGGCGTTGATTTCGATATCGCATATCCTCCCATGCAACAGCATAATGCAACTTTCGGCCCTTCCCCACATCCAATCGGCATGGACATTACACAATTCGAAGCCGAACTCAAGACTCATGCCAACCCCGTGGTTGTGGATTTCTGGGCCGCCTGGTGCGGACCCTGCAAGATGATCAGTCCCATCCTGCACAAACTCGCAAAAGAATATGAAGGCCGCGTGGACTTCCTTGAAGTGGATGCCGACCAGAGTCCCGACCTGTTGCGTTCGCTGGGCGTAATGGCCATCCCAACCCTGATCGTGTACCGCGACGGCAACCAGGTCCTGCGCCAGACAGGCGCGCGCTCCGAGGCAGGCTACCGCGAGATGTTCGCGCAGCTGGCCGCAGGCGAAGCTCCCGCCCCCGCAGCGCTGACAACCTTCGAGCGCGCCTTCCGCCTGCTGGCCGGCGGATTCGTCGCCTGGCTGGGATTCCGCTACAACCTGTGGCTGCTGGTGCCCCTCGGCGCAACCCTCATGTTCCTGGGCGTATACGACCGCTGCCCCATCTGGCGCGCGCTGACAGGCTGGTGGAAAGCCGTCCGCGCCGCAAAATAACCAAAAGCCGTCCGTATGGGCGGCTTTTATATTTTTCCCGATTTCTCTTGACGAACCTGCGCTCCAGTCGTATACTCCAATCGTAAGAATAATTGGAATAATCTGATTAATCAAAGTATTGACATGTTACGCGATAAAAACGGAACGGATGCCATCTCGGAATTCATGCGCTACCTCGCCAGCCACGAGGAGGTTGAGGCGCAGGGACTGCCCGCTTTGACGGAACTCAGCCGCGAGTTGGGCGTCAGCGTAGCGTCGCTGCGCGAACAACTGGAAGTGGCGCGCGCGCTGGGGCTGGTGGAGGTCAAACCGCGTACGGGCATGCGCCGCCTGCCCTATACCTTCCGTCCCGCCGTCACTCAGAGTCTGGGATACGCCATGCGCCTGGGCAGGCAGAACTTCGATCTATATGCCGACCTGCGCCGCCACCTCGAAACCGCCTACTGGCACGAGGCCGTCCGCCTACTGACCCCCGAAGACCACACGGAACTGAACCGCCTGGTGGCCCGCGCCTGGGAGAAATTGCGGGGGGCCCAGCCTGAGATCCCTCATAACGAACACCGCAAATTGCACCTGTCGATCTACGGCCGCCTGAACAATCCCTTCGTCACCGGAATCCTGGAAGCGTATTGGGACGCGTACGAGGCGGTCGGTTTGCATTTCTACACCGACCTGAACTATCTCGAGGAAGTCTGGCAATATCATCAACGGATGGTCGAGTCGATCTGCTCGGGCGATTTCGACGCGGGCTACCAGGCCCTGACCGAACACACCGACCTGATCTTCCAGTTGATGGCTTCTTCCAAAAAATAACACTGCAACGAAAAGGAGTTTTGCATGTCCGTTCAAAACAGTAAGACTTCCCCCGCCCGTATCGTGAACGACTTCTCGATCACGGTGGGGACCGTCAACGGCTCGGGCAGTTCGACGGCCAATAACACCATCCTGCGCTCCCTGTTCAAGATGGGCATCCCCGTCTCGGGCAAAAACTTGTTTCCCTCGAACATCCAGGGCCTGCCCACCTGGTACACCATCCGCGTGAACAAGGATGGGTTCGTGGCGCGCCGCGACGAGCGTGAGATCGTCATCGCCATAAACCCCAACTCGTTCGCCCGCGATTTGGCCGACGTCCAGCCGGGCGGCGCATTCTTCTATGCCGATGATATCAAACAACCCATTACGCGCGACGATATCAGCGTGTACGCCATGCCGGTCAAGCAACTGGTCCGCGAACAGAAGGACCTGCCCGCCAACCTGCGCGACCTGGTTTCGAACATGATCTACGTGGGCATCCTGGCCCAGATGATCGGCATCGACCTGGACACGATTCGCGCGGCACTGACCTTCCACTTCAAGGGCAAGGAAAAGCCGATCAGCCTGAATTACAGCGCTGTTGTAGCAGGTGCGGACTGGGCCAAAGCCAACCTGACCAAGACCGATCCCTTCTACGTCGAACCGATGGACAAGACCCACGGCATGATCATGGCCGATGGCAACACCGCGGGCGCCATTGGCTCGATCTACGGCGGCCTGCAGTTCACTGCCTGGTACCCGATTACACCTGCCTCATCGCTGGCAGAATCGCTTAATGAATACCTGCCGATGCTGCGCAAGCGCGAAGACGGCAAGCACACCTATGCCGTGGT
>CALLJA010000474.1 GCA_938008865.1 uncultured Anaerolineales bacterium | reverse complement strand
GTGATTGACCGAGGAGTAGGCCACCAGGCGTTTGAAGTCCTTCTGGCCGAAGGCGCCGAAAGCGCCGAAGACGATGGCGGCCGTGGCCAGGAAGGCCAGCGCGCCCGCGAAATACTTCGCCTCGCCGGGGTAGAGCGGCAGGACCAGGCGCAGGAAGCCGTACGCGCCCAGCTTGAGCAACACGCCCGCCAGGATCATCGAGCCCGCCGTGGGAGCTTCGGTGTGAGCGTCAGGCAGCCAGGTGTGGAAGGGCCACAACGGGACCTTGACTGCAAAGGCAATCGCAAAAGCCCAGAAGGCCACCGTCTTCACCGTGCCGACGGGGATGCCCATCAGGTCTTTAGTGTAGGTCGACCAGTTGGCGGTAATGTATTGCAGGTCGTAGTTCCCGAACAGCACACCCAGCATCTGGACCGCCAGCAGCAGGCCCAGCGAACCGCCCATGGTATAGATCATGAACTTGAGCGAGGCGTAGTTGCGGTTGGCGCTGCCCCATTGGTTGATCAGGAAGTACATCGGGACCAGGCCGACTTCCCAGAAGACGAAGAAAATCAGCAGGTCGACGGCCATGAACACGCCAAGCATGCCCGTCTCCAGGAACAGGAACAGCATCATGTAGGCCTTGACGCGGTCATTGACGCTGAAAGAGGCCAGGATGGCCAGCGGGGTCAGGAAGGTGGTCAGCATCACCATTGTCAGCGAGAGGCCGTCCACGCCCAGGTGCAGGGACGAGTTCAGCGCCTCATACCAGGGATACTGCGCCTCGAACTGGTATCCTGCCGCGTCCGACTTGAAGTTGACCCACAGCCAGATCGACAGGAGGAACGGCACCAGGCTCGCGCCGAAGGCAAACCAGCGCAGGAGTTTGTTCTCCCCCGAGGGCAGGAAGAGCATCACCAGCGCCGCCAGGGTGGGGAAGAATAGGATGACGAGCAGGAGGTGTTCGTAAATGAAATTCATCAGTCGCTCCTTACAGGCCCACGCCCAGCGTGAAGTACAGGATCGCGCCGACGATTACCAGGATCACCAGCGAGAACAGCATGTACTGTTGGATGCGGCCCGTCTGGATCGGGCGCAGGGTGCGGCCCGCCTCTTGTGTGATGTCCGCCAGCCCGTCGCCAATCTTCTCGTTGATGAGCCACAGGTCGGGCCACTTACGGATCCAGGCGCCGATCCCGCTCGTGATGGGGTCGAAGATGTGCAGGATACCGTCGATCAGACCCTTGTCCATCCCTGGGGTGAACACTTCGGACAACCAGATGACAGGCTGAATGAAGACCTTCTGGTAGGCCTCATCGTGATACCACTTGTTCTTGAGCACGGGGATCTGGAAGAAATCCTCTTTGGCCGAGTTGACGTTGCGATAGTACAGCCAGCCGAGGAACAGGCCGCCCAGAGCGACGCCAAGCGAAGTCAACAGCGGGACCCAACTGAACTCAGGCGCTTCGGGTACCTCGTGCAAGGTGTGACCGACGAAATCGTGGAACCAGTTCGGCAGGATTCCGCCAAGGACAGGGAAATGCTCGGGGATGCCGACCCAGCCGTAGCCGATGGCAAAGACCGAGAGCACCATCAGCGGGACGGTCATCGTCCAGGGGGTCTCCTGGGCGTGTTCAGCTTCCTTCGTGCGCGGCTCGCCCAGGAAGGTCAGGGTGATCTGGCGCATGGTGTAGAAGGCGGTCATGAAGGCCGCCAGCGCCAGGGTGATAAAGACCGTCAAATGGCCGTGCGCCCAGGCGTCCGCCAGGATCTCGTCCTTCGACCAGAAGCCTGCCGTGATGAGCGGGAAGCCCGAGAGGGCGAAGCCGCCGATAACAAAGGTCCAGAAGGTGATGGGCATCTTCTTGCGCAGGCCGCCCATGTTGAACATATCCTGCGGGTCGACGCTATGGTTGCCGGTGTGCAGGACGCCGTGCTCCATGCCGTGGATGACCGAGCCCGAGCCGAGGAAGAGCAGCGCCTTGAAGAAGGCATGCGTGATGAGATGGAAAGCCGCCGCCACGTACGCGCCGATGCCGAGCGCGGCGATCATGAAGCCAAGCTGCGAGATGGTCGAGTAGGCCAGCACGCGCTTGATGTCGTTCTGGGCCACCGCGATGGTCGCGGCGAAGATGGCCGTGAAGGTGCCGATGAAGGCCACCACGGTCATCGTGTTGTGGTCGAGGCTGAGCAGCGGGAACATGCGGATGACCGCATACACGCCTGCCGACACCATCGTGGCCGCATGGATCATGGCGCTGACGGGGGTCGGACCTTCCATCGCGTCAGGCAGCCACACGTGCAGCGGCCACTGCGCCGACTTGCCGACCGTGCCGATGAAGAGCAGCAGCGCGATCAGTCCCGCCAGGGAGAGGCCGAAGAGGGTCGTGCCAGGCGTCGCCAGGGTGTGCATGAGTTCTTCGTTGCCGAAGATCTCGCGGAAGTTCAAGGTACCTGTCAGCGAGTACAACAGACCGATGCCCAACAGCATGAACACGTCGCCGATGCGGGTGGTCATGAAGGCCTTGATAGCCGCGGCGCGCGCGGAGGGTTTGCCGTACCAAAAGCCGATCAGCAGGTACGAGCATAGGCCCATGATCTCCCAACCGACGAACATCGTCAGCAGGTTATCGGAGACCACCAGCGTGTACATGCCGAATGCGAACAGGCCGAGGAAGGCGAAGAAACGCGAGTACATCGGTTCGACGGACGGGACGACGTGCTTGTGTCCGTGCTCCTCGACGGTCGCGCCGTGCGGGGGCAGGCCCTTGCGGTCATGGTCGCCTGCGGGCTGGCCAAAGTTGTGGTAGCCGACGCTGTACAGGAAGATCATGAAGATGGTGATGGACACGAAGAACAATACTGCCGCGCCGAGCGGGTCGATGGCCACGCCAATCTTGAACCAGGTGTCGCCCGTCGGCAGCCAGTTGACCGAGGACACATACGGGTGCTCGCCCAGATGCTCCACACCCAGGGCGCGGAAGAACACGACCATGCTGGCCAGCCATGAAAGGATGGCCGCGCCCACGCCCACGCTGTGACTGAGCGCCTTGCTCTTGTTGGTGAACAGCACGATCAGGAAGAACGCCAGGGCAGGCGGAAGCGGGATTAACCAGATCAAAGTTTCTGTCGTCATAACTGCCCTACCACTTCAACATGTCGATCTCGTCTGCCGTCACCGTGTTATGGCGGCGATAGACGGAAATTACGAGCGCGAGGCCCACGGCCACTTCAGCGGCAGCCACGGCAAAGACGATGATGGCGAAGACCTGCCCCGCCATGTTCGTGATATTGCCGTAGCGCCAGAAGGCCGCCAGGTTGATATTGACGGCGTTGAGCATCAACTCCACGCCGAGCAGGATGGCGACCGCGTTACGGCGCGCCAGCACACCGAACAGGCCCAGGCTGAACAATCCAGCCGCGAAGATCAAATACCAGGAAAGTGGAATCATTGGGCCTCCTATTTGCGAGAGTCCCCGTGACGGGGATTGAACGCGACGTAGACCGCGCCCACCAGCGCCGCCAGCAGGAGCACGGACGCCACTTCGAACGGCAGGACGAACGCGTTCGGCGAGATCAGGGCGTCGCCGAGGGCGCTGACCGAGTCAAAGCCGACGGGCATGTCCATCGCGACCTTCTCCATGTCCTTCCAGCCCCACAGCATCGAAACCAGCGCGCCGAAGGTCAGTACGGCCAGCAGGGCGCTCATCCACCAGCCCGAGTTCAGTTGCGGACCCTGGTCGCGCATTTCCTTACGGGTCAACATCACGGCAAAGATGAACAGAATGGCGATGGCGCCGATATAGACCACCACCTGCACCACGGCCAGGAAGCCCGCGTCCAGCAGGGCATACATCACGGCCACGCCGAAGAGCGTCGCCACCAGCCACAGCGCGGCATGGATCAGGTTGCGGGTGGTCACCACCATGAAGGCCGAGCCCAGGGTAACCGCCGCAACGACGAGGAAAATGATTTGAGCAGTAGTCATCGAATTCTCCTAGTGTCCTGCCGCTTCGATGGCGGGTTTGGCGGGACCCTCGACCTTTTCACGCTCCGCGCGGCTGTAGCGGCGCAGAAACTCAACCACGATCCAGCCAAGAATCAGGTTCGAGAGGAACATGCTCAGGCCGTACACCCAGGGCGCGGCGTCCTTGAACAGGACATGCACCAGCGCGGTCACCACCAGCAAGGCAAAGGACAGCGGGGTCAGGAACTTCCAGTTGAAGGCCAGCATGTGGTCGATGCGGATGCGCATCATGGTGTACTTGACCCACATGATGATCCAATAACCGATCACGGCCTTGAACAGCAGGATCGGAATAGACAGGAACGGACTGACATCCTCCAGGCCGAAGAAACGATAACCGCCGAAGAACAGGATGCCCCAGAAACCGCCGAAGGTGAAGGCATGCAGCAGTTCGCCTGCATAGAACATGCCGAACTTCATGCCCGAGTATTCCACGTTGTAACCCGAGATCAGCTCGGACTCGGCCTCGCCCATGTCGAAGGGAGCGCGTCCCAGTTCGGCGATGGCGGCGATTAGGAAGATCAACGCGCCCAGCGGCGAGAGGATGAAGAACCAGATGTTCTGCTTCTCAATGATAGCGTTCATGCCCATCGACCCCGCCAGGACGGTGGGGATCAACAACGAGGCTACCATCGGGATCTCGAAGGACACCATCACCGCCACCTGACGGAAGGCGCCCAGCAGGGCGAACTTGTTGTTCGACGACCAGCCGCCCATGATGATGGATAGCGTGCCGATCGCGCCCGCGGCGATGATGTACAACGCCGCCACGTTCAGGTCCACGCCCACGCCGAGGATGTTCGGCGCCAGCGGGATGATGGCCCACAGAATCAACACCGACATCATCGAGAGCATCGGGGCCAGGTTGTACACCACCTTGTCCGCGTTGGCGGGGGTGATATCTTCCTTGATGAGCAGCTTGATGATGTCCGCAAAGGGCTGGATCAAGCCAAAGGGACCGAGACGGTTCGGGCCGATGCGGTCCTGGAAGCGCGCCACCACCTTGCGCTCCAGCCAGACCAGGAAGATGTCGATCACCATCAGGATGGCGATCAGCACAAAGATGCCCAAAAAGGCGGCCACACCTGTGGCGACGCCTTCGGGCATGCCCCAGCCCGTCATCAGGCCGATCAACCAGTCAGCGGCAAGCTTGAGGGGATCCTTCAAAAAATCCATAAGTCGCTCCTCTACACAGAAAGAAAAGGCTGACAGGATAATTTTCCTCTCAGCCTTTTCTTAAATTTACGAAAGGGCTACGCCCACTCCAGCATTCCCTTGCGCCAGGTGTAGACCAGCCCGGCGATCAGGATGGCGATGAAGACGATGCCTTCGATGACAGCAAACAAGCCCAACTGCCCGAGTTTGACCGCCCACGGAAAGAGGAAGACCGTCTCCACGTCGAAGATCAGGAAAACCAACGCAAAGATATAGTACTGGGCCTTGAACTGCACCCAGCTATCACCCACGGTCTCGAGACCGCACTCGTAGGTTTCCTGCTTGACGGGATTTGGCTTCTTGGGTCCCAGGATGGCGGCCACCCCGATTGCGCCGACTGGGATGATTAACCCCACAATAAAAAAGAAGGCTATCAATAGCCACTGATTCATGACACATCTCCAAGGCGAAAATATCTTCCCCGCGCTGCAATGGTCATTTTTTTTGCGGTACGGGCGTTCAAATTGTACCATGAAGAACAATCTGCCAGAAATGTCAGCATGTCAATTTTTTGGGTGATATTCGTCATATATTCCACTTGCTTCCAAAAATACAGTCTTCGTTGTCGTCCCTCTTATAGCATCTTCGCCGAATCATCCCCTACGCTTCTTCCTGCGCCGCTGCCAAACGAATTTGAGGATCTGTTCGAGGAACGGAAAACCGATGACCGTGCCCGTCACCGAACCGATCACGCCCAGGGTGCGGGCCAGGTTGCCCGAGAATCCCAGCAGGTCTGCACCCTGGATCTCGACCGTCTGCGCCGAGATCGGTCTGCGGCTTTCTTCGCCGCTGGTCTTGTCTACGAAGCGCAGGTGCAGCCAGAGCGTGCCGCGGAAGGTACCCGCCTCACGCGGACTGACGCTCCAGTAGAACGAGACCGCCTTGCCCGGCAGCAACGGGGAACTGATCGTTTCGGGCGGGCTGACCTCCACGCCTGCCAGGTCGAGGCGCGCTTCGGCGGTGACGTGGTGTGTCTCGTACAAGTCGGGGATCTCAACCACTTCGCCGGTCACCTGGTTGCCTTCGATCATGGCAGTGGGCGTGAGGTTGCCCTGTTCGTCCACTTCGAGCGTCAGGCGGATGATGTCCGAATCGCCCGCGCGGATGACGGGAGGAAATTCGAGCGTCAGGCGGCGGCGTTCGGGGATGGCGGGCGCAGGTGCGGGCGGCGGCGGGACGCTTTCACCTCCCGCTGTCTGCGTCGGCAGGGATGGCGCCGCCGTGGGTACGGTTTCTGGCCCAGGTTCGGAAGGGGCGTCGCCCGGGGCGGGCTCGATTGCGGTCGGGTATTCCGAGGCGGACGGCGGCGAGGCGCTGGTACTTTGTGAACAGGCCAGGCCAGCCGCGATCAACGTCAACACGGCCAGCAGGGTGAAAAGGCGCGGGCGGCGACTCATGCTGGGATCCATGGGCCAGGCGCGGGGTCCAGAAATAGGGAAGACGGGGTCGGCAGGGTCAGGTCGGACGGCTGGACGGGCGTCACCAACTTCTCGCGGCGCATCGGCCAAAATCCCCACAACAGCAGCGCCAGGGAGATCGTCAGGACCAGCAAAGCGAGGAGCAAACGCCAGGTACGTTTCATGCAATGATTATACACATTCCCACGCAAAAAAAGCCACCATCTTGCGGACGGCGGCCTGTCGATTCTCAGGGCGTGTCAGGGCGGTTACATGATCCAGCAGGCGTGCGCGGGGAAGTTGACCGTTACGTCGTCGCCCACGCGCGGCAGGGCCATGTTACGCTCGTTGAACAGGTCCACCGAAACCAGCGCCTCGCCGATGCGCACCCGCAGACGCACGACCGCGCCCAGGAACATGACCACCTCCACGCGGCCCAACACCACGTTGCGGTCGCCGGCCTGGCCGAACTGAAATTCCTCGGGGCGAATGGCCAGGCGCGGCTTGTCGCTGATCTGGCGCGGCTCGGAATGGTCGAAGCGCACCAACTGGCCGTTGAGTTTACAGGTGCCGTTCTGGAGGTCCACTTCTCGGACGGGCAGCAGGTTCAATTGGCCCACGAAGGAAGCCACGAACTCGGTGGTGGGATGGTTGTAGATCTCGGAAGGCGCGCCCACCTGCTCCATGCGTCCCTGGCTCATGACCACGATGCGGTCGGAGAGCGAGAGCGCCTCCTCCTGGTCGTGCGTGACGTAGATGGTGGTGATGCCCATCTTCTGCTGGATGCGGCGGATCTCCTGGCGCAACTCCACGCGGATCTTGGCGTCCAGCGCGGAAAGCGGTTCGTCGAGCAGCAGTACGCGCGGATGGATGGCCAGGGCGCGCGCCAGCGCCACACGCTGTTGCTGCCCGCCCGAGAGTTGGTAGGGGTATTTTTCGGCGTGTTTTTCGAGATGGATCAAGCCAAGCATCTCGTCCACGGTGCGTTTGATCTCGTCGGCGGGCGCCTTGCGCACCTGCAAGCCAAAACCGATGTTCTGCGCCACGGTCATATTCGGGAACAAGGCATAGGATTGGAAGACCATGCCTACGTTGCGCTCGTTGGGCGATTTATAGGTGATGTTCTCATCATCCAAAAGCACTTCGCCAGAGGTGGGCAGTTCGAAGCCTGCCACCATACGCAGGGTGGTCGTCTTGCCGCAACCGCTGGGGCCGAGGAAAGAGATGAACTCCCCTTTCTCGACTTCGAGGTTGAAATCTTCCACGGCGACCACGCCGCCGAAGACCTTTGAAACGTTACTGATGGAAAGATAAGACATGAGATCAACCTCGAATTAGTGTGCGCCCGCCAGCGTGCCGTCTGACTTGCCGCGGTTGAAGAGTTGGATCAGCCCCATAAAAGCCCAGGTGAGCAGGAAGGAAATGATGGTCAGCGAGGAAGCCTCGTAGGTCTTGTTCTGCCCGATCAGGGACATATACGGACCGAAGGCCTTGATGCCGACCAAAAAACTGGCGATGGTGAACTCGCCAATGACCGTGGCCAGCGTGAGGAATGCGCCACTCAGAATGGCTACGCGCAAATTAGGGAAAATCACCCGAAAGAGAATGGTCGGCCAGCCAGCCCCCAGACTTTGAGCGGCCTCCGTTAAAGAACGCACGTCAATCGCTCCCAGACCCGCGTCCACCGAACGGAACATGTATGGAAGCGCCAGCACGGCATAGGCCGCCACCAGCAAGGCGTTCGTGCCCACAAAGGTGTTGGTCAGGAAGAACGGCGCCCCGCTGAATACGCGAATTAGACCAAAAACCAGCACGATCGCGGGAATCACGAACGGCATCATGGTCACAAACTCGATCATCCCGCGCAGGTGCGGCAGGCGCAGGCGGATCCAGTAGGCGGTGGGGACCACCAGCACAAGGCTGACCAGGATGGTTACAAAGCCCACCGTCAGCGAAAAGGTGAAGGTCTCCCAAAAATTGGCGTCTTGAAAAATACGCTCGTAGGCCAGGAAACTCAACACGCCTTTTTTGGCGCGCAGCGAGAAGATGAACGTGGCGACCAGCGGCAAAATGAAATACAACACACCCACTGCCATCCAGAACCAGGACCAAAAGGTATTGCGCCTCATTGCTTCAACCACCTCTCGCTCCTGCGGCGCAGGAAGTAGTAGATCGTCATCATCACGGCCATCACCACCACCATGCCAAAGGCCAGGGCGTATCCCAGCCCGACGTTGTGTAGCACGTCGCCCTTGATCTGCGAACCGATCAGGATGGTGATCAGGTTGATGAAACCGCCCGTCAGCGAGAGGGCCGTGGCGTATGCGCCGAAGGCGTTCCCGAAGAGCAGGATCATTGTCCCCAGAATGGAGGGGGTCAAAATAGGCAGGGCCACCTTGAGCCAGTATTCGGCGGGCGTGGCACCCAGGTTCTCGGCGGCCTCACGCCATTCACGGCGCAATCCGTCCAACGCGGGCGTAATCGTCAGGACCATCAAAGGAAATTGAAAATACATGTACGTGAGTGACAACCCCCAGAAACTATACAGGCTGAAGCCCTTATCGTACAAGTCGAGGCCGATGTACTTCAAGAGCACAGTGATCATACCCGTCCGCCCAAGGGTGGTGATGAAGGCAAAGGCCAGCGGCACACCCGCGAAGTTCGAGGCCACGCCCGAAAAGGTGGAAAGGGCCGAACGCACCCAGCGCGGAAGGCCGCCTACTGTCACGCCGTAGGCCATCATAAATCCCAGCAGGCCGCCGCCCAAGGCTGTCACCAGGCTGATACGGATGGTGACCCAGTACGCGCCAAGAATGGAGGGGTCCATCAGGTCGACGAAATTCTGAAGGGTGAAGTTGCCCTTCGAATCCTGGAAACTCCCCGCAAACAACGAAAGCGAGGGCAGCAGGATGAACAGAACCGCGAAGAGCAGGAACGGCGCCACCCCCAGCCAGTCGCGCCAGGCGGATAAGGCGGGACGCGCTTGTGGCGCGTCCCGCTTGGTGTTTACGTGTTGAAGATTGGGCTTACTTGACATCTGCGCCAACAACTGTCATCCAGGTGTCGGTGATGGTTTTGCCGGCGGCGACCAACTGGTCGAGGGAGGGGAATACCACGCCTTCGACGGCCGGCAGGGCGGCGGCGACTTCCGCGGGAATGACGTTGCGGGAGACCATGTCATTGTAGCGGGCAGGGTAGCAGTAGCCCTTCATGAGGTAGGTCTGGCCTTCGTCGGAGTAGATGAATTCCATCCACAATTTTGCGGCGTTCGGGTGCGGAGCGTAGGCCGAGATGGCCTGGATGTACACGCCGCCGATGACGCCGGTCTTGGGAATGACCACTTCGATGTTGGGGTTGCCGGCCAGCGAGTCGCGGTCGGAGAGAGCGCTGTAGTTCCAGCGCATGATGACCGGAGTCTCGCCCGAAGCCACGGTACCCTGTTTGGCGATAACGGGCACGAAGTTACCGGCGTCGTTCAACTGCTTGAAGAAATCCAGGCCAGGCTGGACGTCGTCGAGCGAGCCGCCATTAGCCAGGGAGGCCGCTATGATGGACATCTGGGCCTGGGTGGAACCGCGCGGGTCACCGGCCAGGGCCACCTGCCCCTTGTACTCGGGCTTGAGCAGGTCAGACCAGTCCTGCGGGACGTTCGCGACCACATCGCTATTGACCTGGAAGGCCAGCACGCCATAATAACCGCCGTACCAGTTGCCGTCAGGATCCTTCACGTCGGCTGGGATGGTCTCCCAAGTGCTGACCTTGTAGGGCTGGACAAGTTTTTCCTCGATCAGCTGCGGGCCAAAGCTGTAACCAACGTCGATCACGTCCGGGGCCTGCGGGCCTTTATTGTCCTTGTTGGCCTTGATGGCTTCGATCTCGTCGCCGGAGCTGGCATCCGGGTTCAATTCATTGACCGCAATCCCGTATTTGGCCTTGAAAGCCTCAATGGCTTCACCGTAATTGCACCAGGAATGAGCCAGGGCGATCACGGTGAGGTTGCCCTCAGCCTTCGCGGCCGAGACCAGGTCGTCTGAATTGCCGCTGGTGGTCTGCTGTCCGCCGCAGGCGGTCAGGACCATCGAAAGAACCACGAGCAGTGACACAAGGTAGAACAGGGCCTTTCGTTGCATTCTCTTTCTCCTTTTTGGGTGGTAGGTGGAGGATATTTCCTCGCTCACTATAATTATATATCCAATTTTCAAAAACGACCCGGGACAAATTAACGGGACGTTATATTCTGGTTATGCTTGCACTCCGTACTACGCATGGTCGTACTGTATTTCAACCCTTTGTTT
>CALLJA010000473.1 GCA_938008865.1 uncultured Anaerolineales bacterium | reverse complement strand
GGGTTTGGCGAGAGAAATACTTCCGAAGTCCGTCTGGACTATGGTAAACTAAGGCAGAAATCTTCCCAGGAGACCGCATTATGGCAAAATCCAGATCCGAGCAAATGGTTGACCGCCTGCGATCCATGCAGGCTTCCGCACCCGACATCGAAGCCTCGGCCGTCGTGTCGGTGGACGGATTGATCATGGCCTCGGCCCTTCCACAGGAAGTGGAAGAGGACCGCGTCTCGGCCATGTCGGCGGCCATGCTCAGCCTGGGCGAACGCATCTCGGGCGAACTGGGACGAAAAGGCTTGGAACAGGTCTACATCAAGGGCAACGCAGGCGCCATCGTGCTGACCTCCATCGGCGAGGAAGCCGTGTTGACCGCCCTGGGCCGCCCCGATGCCAAACTGGGCTTGATCTTCCTCGAAATGCGGCGCGCCGCGGAAGACCTGGTCAAGCTGGTCGGATGAGCAGGTATAAGGTTCTCTGGTAAACAACGAAGGAATCCCCGATGGGGAGGGCCGAAACGCCCTCCCCATCGACTTTGTTAACGACATGAGAGGTGAAACATGACGACCAAATATTTATTTTTCACGGGCGGCGTAGTCAGCTCGGTCGGCAAGGGCGTGACCGCCGCGGCAACGGGCTTGCTGCTCAAGGAACGCGGTTTCAAAGTGGCCGTGCAGAAACTGGATCCCTACATCAATGTGGACCCCGGGACGATGAGCCCGTACCAGCACGGCGAGGTCTACGTGCTGGACGACGGCGCAGAAACCGACCTGGACCTGGGCCACTACGAGCGCTTCATCGACATCCGCCTGAGCCGCGTGAGCAACTTCACCACGGGCCAGGTCTATGCCGAGGTCATCGCGAAGGAGCGCCGCGGCGACTACCTGGGCGGCACCATCCAGGTCATCCCGCACATCACCAACGAGATCAAACGGCGGGTCGGGCTGGCCGCCAAAGAGACGGGCGCGGAGATCGTCATTCTGGAGATCGGCGGCACGGTTGGCGACATCGAGTCACAACCGTTCCTCGAAGCGCTGCGCCAACTCCGCAACGAGGTGGGACGCGAGAACTGCCTCTTCGTCCACGTCACCTGGCTGCCGACCATCGGCGCGACGGGCGAGATGAAGACCAAGCCCACCCAGCACTCGGTAGCGGCCCTGCGCTCGATCGGCATCTCGCCTAATTTCATCATCGCCCGCGCCGACGACCCCATCGACGAGAGTCTGTGCGAGAAGATCGCCCTGTTCTGCGACGTGGAGAAGAAGGCCGTCATCCCGATGGAGACGGCGGGCGTGCTGTACGAGGTTCCGCTCATGCTGGAGAAACGCGGCGTAGGCGACCTGATGCTCGAAAAGCTCGGCCTGACCGCCCGTCAGAAGCCGAACATGAAACCCTGGAAGAAACTGGTGGACGAGGTCCGCAAGCCCAAGCCCACGGTCAAGATCGCGCTGGTCGGCAAGTACGTCGAATTGCAGGACGCCTACATGTCGGTGCGCGAGGCGGTCAAACACGCCGCGCTGGCCAACGGCGTGGAGGCCGACATCGCCTGGGTCCACTCGGCCGACCTCGAAAAGGACAAAGGCTGGGACGTGGTCCAGGGCGCGGATGGGGTCATCGTGCCTGGCGGCTTCGGCTCGCGCGGCATCGAGGGAAAGATCATGGCGGCCCGTTATGCTCGCGAGAACAAGGTCCCCTATCTCGGCTTGTGCCTGGGGATGCAGGTCATGTGCGTGGAATTTGCCCGCAACGCGCTCGACCTGGAAGACGCCAACTCGTCGGAATTCGACCGCTCGACGGAACACCCCGTCATCGACCTGATGCTCGACCAGCGCTCAATCACCGACATGGGCGGGACCATGCGTCTGGGTCTGTATCCGTGCAACCTCCAGAAAGGAACGAAGGCCGCCGCCGCCTATGGCGTCTCCCGCGTGGACGAGCGTCACCGCCACCGCTTCGAGTTCAACAACGCCTATCGCGAGCAGTTCGAGAAGAAGGGCATGACCTTCTCGGGCCTCTCTCCCGACGGCAAACTGGTGGAGATCGCCGAACTGAACGACCATCCCTACATGGTCGGCAGCCAGTTCCACCCCGAGTTCCTCTCGCGCCCGATGACCCCGCATCCGCTGTTCATGGGCCTGGTCAAGGCGGCCAAGGACCGCGCGAAGAAGTAATCGACCTTCGTACAAAAAACAGGCGAGTCTGAGACTCGCCTGTTTTCGTTTTATTTCTTCTTTTTCTTATTCGACGTATTGGCTTTCTTTGGCTTGGAAGCTGCGGGCTTGACCTGGGCAGGAGTCGCCATCACACCTGCTCCACCTTCAGTGGCCAACGCCAGGGCAGGCTGTTTTTTCGCCTTGTATGGTCCGCGCAAGCTAACGGGACGAACTTCATTTTTACGCATGCGCAGGTTCAGGATCTCCACGAAGACCGAGAACCCCATCGCAAAATAGACGTACCCCTTGGGAATATGCTGGTGTAGGCCCTCAACGATCAGGGTGAACCCGATCATCAACAGGAAGCTCAAAGCCAGCATTTTGACGGTAGGATGATGCTCCACGAATTCGCCCAGCGGCCCCGAGACGAAGATCATCACACCTGCAGCGATCACCACGGCGATGATCATGATCAGGAGTTCGTCCACCATACCCACGGCAGTGATGACCGAGTCGAGCGAGAACACAATATCCAGGATCATGATCTGGACGATGACACTCCAGAAGGCAGCCTTGACTTTGGACGAAGCCTGGCCCTCCACGCCTTCCAGTTTCTGATGGATTTCATGCGTGGCCTTCCACAGCAGGAACAAGCCGCCCGCCAGCAGGATCATGTCACGGCCCGAAATGTCGAG
>CALLJA010000472.1 GCA_938008865.1 uncultured Anaerolineales bacterium | reverse complement strand
TTCATCCAGTCGTTGCCGAGGATGATCTCGATATCCACGCTGGAGGGGTCTTTCGAGAATTTGATCAAACTGCTGTTATCGCCGATGCCAAGCGCGCTCAGGACGAACTTGAGCGTGTACAGTTTCGGCCCATAGACGACCACGCTGGTGTTCTGGACGTTCAAACCTGCGGTCACTTCGCTGACGTTCATGCCATAGGAGATCAGGTAGTTGGCGGTGCGCTGGCCGAGGGTCCCGTCGAGCGAACTGTTCACGATGCGCACGCGCGCCTGGTCCTGCTGCATGAGGGCGGCTGCGTCACCGGTCGCCTGCGGGCTGGTCGGTCCGCCCGTCAGGAAGATCTCGTCGCGCAGGATGCGGATCTTGTCTGGCATGGGCTTGAGGATGCTGGCGTTCTGCCCGGCCAGTTCCACGTTGGCCATGGTAGCCATACTCATATCGATAATACCATGCCTGATGTTTTGCATGGGGATCTGGCTCATCAACACGCCCAGTTTCATCAAGTCTTCGAAAGCCAGGTTGGTGCGCAGGCCGCCCGAAGCCTCGGCGTAGATCTCAGGCGCCTTGGCCAGCATGGTCGGGAAATTGGCCGGGTTGAAGATCTGGGTATAGAGCGCGTAGATCACCTGCTGCTGGCGCGCGGCGCGGTCCACATCGCCGTTCTCGGTGTAACGGTTGCGGGCGAAGGCCAGCACCTGGTAACCGTAGAGGGTCTGGCAGCCCGGCTTGAGCACCTCGGGTTTCTTGTCGCCGATGGGATCGATGCGAATCTTTTCCTTAATGCAGATGTACAGGCCGCCCATCGAGTCGATGGCCTCCTCGAAGGCGTGAAAGTCAATCGAACCGTAATACTGGACCGGCACACCGATGACCTGTTCGACAGTCTTCATCGCCAGGCCGGGGCCGCCGCCGGGCAATTGCGCGCCCTCGCCGCTGGGATACGCGGTGTTGATGCGGCTGTACCCGAAGCCGGGGATGTTGACCCACAGGTCGCGCGGGATCGAAAGCATACCCGCAGTCTTGCTCTGCGGATCCACGGTGAAGAGGATCATCGTGTCGGTGCGCGGCGGGCCTTCGTTGGCGATGTAATCGCGGTAGTCCAGGCCGATGAAGAGGATATTGATGCGGCTGGCCCCATCCCAGACGGGCATTTCCACCTCGGGGGCAATCACGGGAGTGGGCGGCACAACAGCCACCGGCGTCCCCTGTTCGTTGACGACCGGCGTCCCCAGCACCGAGTTGGTGGCGTTGGAGCAGGTGGACGGGGAGATACCCGGCAGGTTGGTGATCTCCCAGCAGCGGAAGAGGCTGCGGGAGGCCGAGAACGTCACCGCGGCCAGCACCAGCGCGATCACCCAGAAGATGATTGCGCCCACCCTGGGCTTGCGGCCTTCCTGCGGAGTTTGTTGTTTCTTGAAGCGTTCGAAGAGTTTATTCATAGGTTAGTTCGGTTTCATGAAGATCATGTCCAGGCCGAGGCGTTCAAGTCCTTCGCGCGCCCAGTGCTGGATGAGGGCCGAGTCTTCGTCGAGGGCTTTCAGCATGGCAGGGATGGCGCGCTGGTCTTTCAACTCGGACAGGGTGCGCATCGCCAGGATGCGGGCGGACTGCGGCGCGCAGGCCAGGGTTTCGAGCAGGGACGGCGTGGAGGCCTGCCCCGCCTTGCCGAGCGCGTTGGCTGCCAGCGCCGCCACCATCGAGTCGCCGTCGCGCAGGGCGCGGACCAGGGCGGGGACCGCGCTTTCAGACGGGCGCGCGCCCAGCCCCAGGGCGGCGGCCTGCCTCACTTCGGGGGCGGGGTCCTCCAAAAACGGGACCAGGTCTTCGGTCCGCGCGCAGGGCAGTTCGGCCAGGGCGCGGACGATCCACCAGCGCCCGTCGGCATCAGCGGCTGGAGCCGCATCCAGCAACAAGGTGCGGGCGGATTCGCCCAGGGCGGCCAGCCCAGCCGCGGCGGCTTCGGCGCGGGTTTCGTCCCCGCTGAGCAACTCAGACAGCAGGGCGCGCGGGTCGTCCATTAGCGGGAGGGCGGCGGGACGGGCAGGCTTTCTTCAGCGGTGTCGATCCACTTGTCGCCTTCGTCGATCAGCATGACGGGGATGTCGTCATCGATGGGGTATTTGCGCCCGCAGTCCTGGCAGATCAGCCAGGAGTCTTTGTAGAGTTTCAGCGTCCCATCTTTTTCGCGGACGCAGTTGGGGCAGCGCAGGATCTCAAGCAATTCGGTACTGACCATGTTTTCTCCAATCGAGGCGGAATTGTACCATGAGGGAACAGGCGGCCCGCTAGAATGACGGGGAGCGGCAGATTTCCTTGCGCTGGGCCATCTTTTCGGGGTCTTCGGTGCCCGGGCCGTACTGACAAACGGCCTGCCAGGGCTGGTAATGGGTTAGGAAGCGGTCGGTGAAGTAGACCGCGCCGTTCTTCCAGACCGTGCGGGTCACATCCACATCGGCGCCGTTGGCGGCCCAATCGACCTGTTTCATCTGGTTCTTGTCGAGTTCGGGGTTTTCCTCGAAGAGCGGCTTGGGCGCGGTCACCACGTTCTGCGGGCCGGTCGTCTCCCAGGTGACGGTGCGGCCGTCGGAGGTGGAGTAGAGTTTCCACGTCAGGGTGCGGGCCTCGACGTTGATGTAGGTTTCCATTAGCAGCCAGGTGGGCAGGTCGTTGGTGAACTTGAAATCGACCAGCGGGAAGTACACGGTAGCGTCCAGGCCCGCCAGGTTGGAATCGACCGCGCCGCTGGCGGTCTGCTCATAATACGACACGCGGTAGGCGTGCGAATAACGCTCGTTGACCGGGAAACCCGCCGTGAACACGGCGCGGAACAAGGTGGTGCTGACCTGGCACACGCCGCCGCCCACGCCCTTGATGGTGCGCCCGCCATAGATGATGAGCGCCTCGGCAAACCCGTTTTCGAGGCTCACGTCTCCCAGGGTCTGGCCCATCGAAAAGACCTCGCCCGGGGCGACCAGCACGCCGTGAAATTGCTGCGCGGCGGCCTGAATGTTCTGGATGCGTTCGGCGCTGGAGCCGTAGAAATAAGTGGTGTATTCGCCGACCAGTTGGGTGATGCCCAACTCGGGCGCGGTGGCCGTGTCGCGGACCAGGGGCTGGGCTTCGGCCACCTGCAGGGCAATGGTGTGTTCGCCGCGCGCCAGGGCCGCGTTGATGGCCTGGATGGATTGTTCCACATCCAGCGCGCGCCCCACCCGCGAAGCCTGGATCGGCACCAGCTGCGAGGTGGCGTCGTCGAAGTAGAAACGCGCATTCTGCGGAAGGCGGTCCACAGCAGGCTGGAGGTTGGTCAGGATCTCGCGCAGAGCCTTCGGGTCCAGGCCCACTTGGACCTGGGCCGCGCCGCCGTTATCGGAGACGCGCTGTACCGCGAGCATATTGGCCAGCACGGCCACGTCGTAGGTCCACGGGCCGGCATCGCCGCTCTGGGCGTTGGGGATGACCAGGCTCATGGGCTGGCTGAGGATCTGGCGGGCGGCGTCGGCCTGGGCGGTGACATCCATGATCGAAGGCTGGACCTCCTGGACGACGAGTTGCACCTCGCCGTCGCGGAAGGATTTGAGTTGTCCGCCCAGGAGCAGCAAGGTGGCGTCGAGTTGCAGGGTGCGGCCCGCCTGCCCGGGCGAGGCGACCACGTTGGTACCTTCCAGGCGCAGGCTGGCCTCGGCCACGGGCTGGTCGATCTCGGCGGCCAGGGATTGCAGGTAGGTGTAGGCCAGGCGCTGGTCGAAGATGATGACCGGGCCCACGTCGGTGCCGCGCCCGAGCGAGTGGATCTGCCCCGTCAGGGCGCCGAACAACCCGCCGCTGCGTCCCACTTTGAAGGCGGCCTGGGCGCTGGCCGAAGGGTCGAAGACCATGCCCAATTGGACCGGTGCAGCCACCCAAACCTTGTCGCGGTCGCGGAAGACGACCTTGCCCGAGATCGGGTAGGACAACATCTGGTTGAGTTTCAACGCCGCATCGGACGGCGACATGCCCGAGAGGTCCACGCCTGCAACAGAGACGCCCGGGAAGATGCGTCCCGCGTACAAAAGTTGGAATCCCAGGGTCCAGACGATGACGATGCCGAAGAAAAGGGCCAGCCCGCCGACAGCGGCAGCAATAAATTGCGGCAGGATGGAGGGTTTGTGGGGAATACGAGCCATTGTGGTAGCCATGGGTTGATTATACACACTCCGCTTGGGAATGCCTTAAAGACGGATGAACGCGCGAGTCGGTTCCACAATTTTTTGGACGCGGATTACACGGATGGTGCGGATTCGCAGGGATTTTTTATTTTTCTCCTTTGCTTCGCGTTCCTGTGCCTTTACGTTAGAATTTTCTGGTTCTCCCGTGTCTGGCGGGGCGCATCCACAGATTACGCAGATTTCACAGATATAAAAACAAATTCTGCGCAATCCGTTAAATCTGTGGATTGTCTTTGCTTTTTCCTGTTATATACTGGAAAGTCAACTTTCTTTAGAATAACCTGGGAATGAGCATGGGCGTCTTCTTCTTGTACTCCGCATAGGCGGGACCGAATTCGCGCAGGAGTTTGCGCTCCTCGAAGTACGCGCCGATCATGATGTAGAGCGTGGCCGCCGCGTAGAGCGTGAACGAGTTGACCGAGACGCTGGGCGACAGCCACAGGAAAAGCAATCCCGCCGTGTAGAGCGGATGACGCATGTAGCGATACAATCCGCCGACGACCAGCTTCGAGGGCTTTTCCTTCTCCTGAAAGAGCTGACCCAGACCGATGAAGTTAAGCGTGTCGGTTTGCAGCACGCCGACCAGCAGCATCAACGCGGACGCGCCCTGGCCCGCCAGCATGAGATACCTCCACGGCGCGGGGACTTCGTACAGCGGCTGGTTCGGCAG
>CALLJA010000471.1 GCA_938008865.1 uncultured Anaerolineales bacterium | reverse complement strand
CTGTGGCAGGTTGCGGCAAATGAGTCTTGATTCTGCCCCTGAATCATGATATATTAAGCCCGCTTATCGGGAAACCGCATACTCGTTTTGCTTTGCATCTCTGGGTTCAGGGATGCAAAATTCTATTTAGCAGGATTACCCAGCATGCCAACCAATTTCCTGACAAAAGAAGGCTTTCAGAAGCTCCAGGACGAACTGGACTACCTGCGCAACGTCAAGCGCCAGGAGGTGGCCAGCCGCCTGCACGAGGCCATGGAAGGCGGAGAACTGATCGAAAACGCCGAATATGAGGCGGCGAAGAACGAGCAGGCCTTCGTCGAGGGGCGCATCCAGGAGTTGGAGATGCTCCTGGCAACTGCGCGCGTCATCGAGGAGAACGGCAAGGATAAATCGGGCCTGGTGCAGATCGGTTCCAAGGTGACCATCAAGGAGCAGGGCTTCGACCCCGAGACCTACATCATCGTGGGTGCGGCCGAGGCCAACCCGCGCGAAGGCAAGATCTCGAACGAGTCGCCCATTGGCAAGGCTATTTTGGGCCATCGCCACGGCGAGGAAGTGAACGTCGAGACGCCCAGCGGCACATATAAGGTCAAGATCGTCAAAGTCAGCTAACAGGCGCGCGCCTGTCTTGCCTCGCGCACCTGTTCAGGGCGCGAGGCTTTTTTTATTCCAACCCCACCCGCCTTCGGCGCTCTCCCTCATTTTCGTGGATCGAAAATGAGGGAGGGCTGGGGTGTGGGCAGAAACAGAAAGGTTCTCATCCATGCCAGACTATAATTCGCTCGAAAAGGTCCGCTTGCAAAAGTTGGAGGAATTGCGCGCCGAGGGTGTGGAGGCGTATCCCACCCGCGCCGAGCGCACGCATACCGCCGTCCAGGCTATCGCCGAGTTCGAAGCCGCCGAGAAGGACGCTTTGGCGGGTTCAGCGCGCGAGGTCAGGGCCACGCTGACGGGGCGCATCCGCGCCATGCGCACGATGGGCAAGCTGACCTTTGCCCACATTGAGGATGGCAGCGGCAAGGTGCAGTTGTTCCTGCGCGTCAACGAGGTCGGGAAGGAAAACCTGGCCTTCTTCGATAAAATGTTCGACATCGGCGACTTCGTCCAGGCGACTGGCGTGATGATGCGCACCAAGACGGGCGAAGCCACCCTGCAGGTGCTGGAGTTCAGGCTGTTGGCCAAATCCGTCAGCCCGCTGCCCGCCGACAAGGACGTGACCCAGGAGGACGGCACGGTCGTCCGCTATGCCGCGCTCGAAGACCCCGAACTGCGCGCCCGTCAGCGTTACGCGGACCTGGCAGTCAACCCCGAGGTCCGTGACACTTTCCGCAAGCGCGCGACCATCGTCAAGGCCCTGCGCGAATTCCTGGACAGCCACGACTTTCTCGAGGTGGAGACGCCCATCCTCCAGCCGCTGTACGGCGGAGCGGCGGCGCGTCCGTTCATCACGCATCACAACGAGTTGGAGCAGGACATGTATCTGCGCATCTCGTTCGAGCTGTATCTCAAGCGGCTGCTGGTCGGCAACCTGGAGCGCGTCTACGAGATTGGCCGCGATTTCCGCAACGAGGGCGTCTCGTTCAAGCACAACCCCGAGTTCACGCAACTCGAGTTCTACTGGGCCTACGCGGACTATCTCAAGGTCATGGAGTTGACCGAGCAGATGGTGGCCTACGTGGCCGAGAAGGTCAACGGCACCACCAGGGTGACCTATGGCAAGTACGAGCTGGATTTCAAACCGCCGTGGCGACGCGTGGAGATGCGCCAGGGCATCCTCGAAACCAGCGGCATCGACATTGCCGAGCACAAGACCGCCGCCGACCTGTTCCAGGCCATCCGCGCCAAGCACCCGAACAAGACCCCCGACCCGAAGGTGACGCGCGGCAAGATGATCGACTTCCTGCTGGGCGAGTTCCTCGAACCGACCCTGATCCAGCCGACCTTCCTCTATAACTATCCGCGCGACATTTCGCCGCTGGCCAAGTCCATGCCTGGCGACCCGCTGACGGTGGAACGTTTCGAGGGCTATGCGGCAGGCTTCGAGTTATGCAACGCCTTCACCGAGTTGAATGACCCACTCGACCAGGAGCAGCGCTTCCTTGATATGGGCCGCGACTACACGGACGACGAGGAGGAGAAGAATCCGCTCGATGAGGATTATCTGCGCGCCATGCGCTACGGCATGCCGCCCAACGGCGGATTTGGCATGGGCGTGGACCGCCTGGTGATGCTGCTGACGAACAAGCATTCCATCCGCGAGGTGTTGCTGTTCCCCGCCCTGCGCAAGGAAGAGTTCGGAGAATGATTTTGGTGGGGCGGACGATGGTCCGCCCTTTTTATTTGGAAAATAAAACCATGAAGAAAACCACCCTGTTGATTCTTGGCGACCTGCTCGCCATTGCGCTTGTCACCGTGATCGGGTTCGCCACCCACGGCGAGGCGGGATTATCCTTCCTGCCGCGCATGGCAGCCGCGTTCTTCCCCATTTCGTTGGCCTGGTTCGTCCTGGCGCCCGCGCTGGGACTCTTCCGCGTGGAAAATGTGTCCGAGCCGAAGCAGCTCTGGCGTCCCGTGTTGGCGATGGTCTTTGCTGCGCCGCTGGCCGCCGTCTTGCGCGGACTGCTCCTCAACGCGCCGATCATCCCGATCTTTGCGGTGGTGCTGGCGTCCACATCCGCGTTCGGGATGCTGGTCTGGCGCGCGATCTATTGGGCCTTTGCCCGCAGGTGATCGGGGATCAGTTCCTACCTGCTTGAATAAAAAATGATGGGCTTCATGTGAAGCCCATCATTTCCTTTTTCATGCTAGGCCCGTTTCAGGAAGCGGACGATGGCGACGAGGACCACGCCTCCCAGGGCCG
>CALLJA010000470.1 GCA_938008865.1 uncultured Anaerolineales bacterium | reverse complement strand
CGGATGGGGCACTTGCCGCACAGCGGTTTGCGCGCGCCACACACTTCCCGTCCCAGGCGGATCAGGTTCAGGTGCGCGGCATAGTACGTCTCAGGTGGGAAGAGCGCTTCGAGGTGCGGATGCGCCTGCTCGACGGTCATGCGCTCGGGGCGCAGGCCGATGCGGCCCGAGACGCGGTAGATGTGCGTGTCCACCGGGAAAGCGGGACGTCCCAGCGAAAAACATAACACGATGGCGGCCGTCTTGGGCCCCACGCCGTTGAACCTGGTCAGCCAGGCGCGGGCCTCATCCACGGGCAGGTCGGCCAGGAAGGACAGGTCCAGGTCCCCACGCTCTTCGGTGATGGCACGCAACACCTGCTGAATACGCGGTCCCTTCTGGTTGGCCAGCCCTGCCGGGCGGATGGCAGCCACGACCGCCTCGGTCTTCGCATCGCGCACCTGCTCCCAGGCGGGGAACCTGGCCCGCAGGGATTCGAAGGCGCGGTCACGGTTGATGTCGTTGGTGTTCTGCGAGAGGATGGTCGAGACCAGCTCGTCAATGGCGGGCAGCGGATTCCGCCAAATCGGCTCGCCGAAGGCTTCGAGCAGACGTTGGTGGACGGCCAGGGCGCGGGCGGAAAGGTCAGCCATTGAGTTGCAGGGTGAACGCAGGGCGGGCCTGTCCCGTCACGATGCCGCGGTGATTCTTGAGCGTGCGGACGGGGCCGAACTTGGACAGGGACTGAACCTGCTCGGGCGAGAGCGCCCCCAACTGGCGCAGAATCTCCAGCGCAATGGTGGAACGCACACGGCTGGATTCGGTCAGGTCGTCCTTGCGCTGGCCGAGATCGCCGTCCGAAACCTTGATGGCCACGCCCACACCCGGGGAATCAGGCGAGAGCACGCCGGGCAAAATGCCCATGATCTGGAAGCCCTCCGCGCCGCGCTTGGTGACGATGCGGCCCGCGCCGATCTTCATCACCTCGCAGTCAAACTCGCCGAAGCCGCTGACCATCTCGGAGTACGAATTCATGGCCGAGGTGATCTTGCGGCAGGCGGCGGCGCGCGGCTCGGGCAGGCTGCGCGGATCGCACAAGCGCGCCATGCCGAGGGCAGCGTTGTAAAGCGGCAGGGCAAAGTTGGGCGCGGAGCAACCGTCCACGCCGAGCTCGATCTTCTCGCATCCGTATCCGCATATCTCGGCCAGCGTGTTCAGGATGTCCTGCTGGATGGGATGCGAAATATCGAGATAATTTTCGAGCGGCAGGCCGCGCATCTTGGCGTGCGCCAGCATGGTGGTGTGTTTTCCCGAGCAGTTGTTGTAATTAGCCGTGGGCGTCTCGCCGCTGACAACAAACTTGCGGAACATGTCCACATCGCCGGGCATGTGTCCGCCGCATTGCAAGTGGGTCTCTTCGATTCCGATTTTCTTTTGCAATGCCGCCACTGCTTCGAGGTGAATGGCCGCGCTTTCATGCGAGGCGCATGAGAGCGCCAGTTCGCGCGGAGTGTATCCATAGAATTCCACGCCGCCGCGTTCCACAAAAGGCAGGGCCTGGAAGGGCTTGGCGCTGGAGCGCAAAAAGGCGACCGTCTGCGGGTCGCCATGTGAGGCCAGGAGTTTTCCGTCCGCGTCCACCACGGCGACGGAGCCGTAGTGGACCGACTCGACGATGCGCCCGCGGATCAGTTCGAGCAGGGGCGCATGGCTCATGCCTGATCCTCAGACAGGGCGTTCGACGAGGCGTGATAATGGCGGGCGTAGTACAGCGACAAACCGTAGCGCAGGCGCTGGAGGTAATGCTTCTGGCGCGCGGCCGACACCTTGAACCCGGA
>CALLJA010000469.1 GCA_938008865.1 uncultured Anaerolineales bacterium | reverse complement strand
GCGGCGGCAGGCGTTCCCCGCGCACAGCCGCTTCCATGGCCTGACGCGCAAGTCGCAGCAGGATACTTTGCTCCCCAGAGGTCAATCGATCGGACATGGGCCACCCCTTTCAATTGCGTAGCGCAATTTAGCAAATTGCGCCACAATCTACACCAGACTCCAATATCTGCGGTTGTGATACACCAACGGCTGGCCTTCCCCATCGCCGCGGACGGCCGCCACTTCGGCCAGGAAGATGGTGTTCATGCCGGCCGAGATGACCTGGATCACGCGGCAGTCAAGCCGCGCCAGGGCGCCGCGGAGGGCAGGCGCGCCCGTCACCAGCGTCTCGGTGTCGAGGCCGGTGAAGCGGTCGCCGTCGTCGGCGCGGCCCGCGAAACGGTCCGAAATGTCGTGCTGGTCCGCCGAGAGGATGCTCACGGCAAAGGCATTGGCCGCGTGGACCAGCCGGTGCGTGCGGCTCTCGGTGTGCAGGGAAATGATGATCAACGGCGGTTCGAGCGAAACCGACGTGAAGGAACTGACGGTCATACCGTGCCGTTCGCCATTGTGGGCCGCGGTTACCACGGTCACGCCGGAACTCCACGCCCGCATGGCCTGGCGCAGTTGTTCGGGGTCGAGTGTCATAATGGAAGTCTCCATAGGATTTTCATCATACTTTCGGAAAAGGTCGGAGTCAAGGCAGAAATCCAGACAAAGAATCTGCTGGAATTATTACAGCCGCCCTGGAATTTCCTGCTTATATTCAGCGTCCTTTTCATATAACTCTTGCATTTTTCGACGATTAAGGTACTATTATACGAAATGGAGAACCTATCCACTCCCACACCGCCTGCACAGCGGAAGAAGAATCCCGTCAATGCCCTGGGGACGACCATGCTGGTCGCGCTCCTGCTGGCAACCCTCTTCACCGCGTGGACACCGTCCAGCCTGCTCACGTGGAACCTCTCGGATCAGCTCAGCCTGTTGCTCACGCCCCAGCCCGGCGATGCGCCCGCCGCGCTTAGCACGCCGCGGCCGCAGTTGCGTCTCGGCATCGTGGCGGGGCACTCGGGCAACGACGCAGGCGCGGTCTGCCGCAACAATAACGGCGAGGTCACGCTGACCGAGGCGGACGTCAACATGAAGATCGCCAGCCTGGTGCAGAAGCAGCTGGTGGACCTGGGCTTCCAGGTGGACCTGCTCAACGAGTTCGACACACGCCTGAACGGCTACCGCGCCGTGGCGCTGGTATCGATCCACAACGACTCGTGCGAGTACGTCAATGACGAAGCCACGGGCTTCAAGGTGGCCGCCTCGATGGACACGCGCGACACCAACCGCGCCACCCGCCTGACAGCCTGCCTGACCGACCGCTACCAGCGCTCGACCGGCATGACCTTCCACTCGGGCAGCATCACGGGCGACATGCGCGAATATCACGCCTTCTCCGAGATCGACCCGAACACCACCACCGCCATCATCGAGACCGGCTTCCTGAACCTCGACCGCGAGATCCTGACCAACCGCACCGACCTGGTAGCCAACGGCATCGTGCAGGGTATCCTGTGCTTCGTGAACAACGAGAGCGTCGAGCCGACCCCCATCCCGACCTTCGCGCCATGAACCACGACGTCCTTGAACGTCTCAGGGCCAACCCCAAAGCGGTCGCATACCGCGAGCCGGTCACCGCGCCGCAGCGCAAGCGCAGCCGCGCCTTCTGGCCCCTGGTGGCCTTGTTCGGGGCGTTTGCATTGTTCCTGCTGGGATGGTCGGCGATGCGCAGTCCCGCGCTGGCCTCGGTGCTGACGGCCCGCCCAACGGCCACGGCGGTCGCCGCCGCGCCGCAGTTCTGGGCGCACGTTGAGATTGCCAAACCCGCCGCCCTGCCGCCCGTCATCCTGCCGACGCAGGTCCCGCAGGAGATCGTCATTCCCGAGAACCTGGTCGAGCCCACACCCGTCGCGCTGAGCGCCGAGATCGTGCCCGACACACCCATGCCCGAATACGCCGCCCCGCAAGCGGATGCGCCCGCCGCCGCGTACAGCGGGAACAAATACATCCTGGTAGACATCTCGGACCAGCACATGTACGTGTACGAGAGCGACCAGATGGTGTATAGTTTCATCGCCTCGACCGGCATGAACAACGCCACCAGGGTCGGCACCTTCGCCGTGCAGAGCAAGATCCCCAGCGCCTACGGCTCCACCTGGGATATCTGGATGCCGTACTGGCTGGGCATCTACTGGGCGGGCGGCTCGGAGAACGGCATCCACGCCCTGCCGATCCTCTCGAATGGCGGCGTGCTGTGGGAGGGTTTCCTGGGCCGTCCGATCTCGTATGGCTGCGTGGTGCTGGGCACCTATGACGCGGAAGTGCTTTATAACTGGGCGGACTACGGAACGCCCGTCGAAATTCAGTGGTGACTTTAACGAGGATGACGCCATGACCGACGCAAATCAAAACTCCCGCCACGCCATCGAGCAGGCCCGCCTGGCCTTGCGCAACGGCGACCGCACGGCGGCCCGTCAGTGGGCCGAACAGGCCGCGCGGCTCACCCCGCAATCCGAAGACCCGTGGCTGATCCTGGCGGCGGTGGCCAGCCCGCAAGCCAGCCTGGATTATATCCAGAAGGCGCTGGCCATCAACCCCGAGAGTCCGCGCGCGCGCAAGGGCATGGAGTGGGCCATGCAGCGCCTGCGCGAGGCCGAACCGCCCGCGGCGGCGGCCCCTGCCACGAACGCGGATGACCCGATCGCGCAATTGCGCCAGTCGATGAGCGCGCCCAGCCCAAGGACGGTCCCAGCCGGGGCTCAGGACCAGCCCAAAGCGCGGGAACAGGCTGCGGGTCCAGAAAAAGAGCCAAAGCCGCGCCGCCGTTTGTGGATCCCGATCCTGATCCTGCTGGCCTGCATGGTCCTGGGCGTGGCGGGCTATTCGGCCATCAACTCGCCCGTCCTGGCCTCCGTCCTCAGCATGGGTAATACGCCCCGCTCCGCTCCAACCGCAGAGATGCAGACCTGGGCGCAGGCCGAGATCGCCAAGCCGACCTATACCGTCACTGCAGATATCCCCGCTTTTACGCCGACCTTGACCCTGCCGCCGCTGCCGACGCAAACTTTCACGCCCGCGCCGACCCTCACGCCCGAAGCGACGGCTACGCTCGAGTCGACGGCCACCCCCGAGATGACCGAGACGCCCGGCCTGATGGAGGCCGTGATCGTGGAGGATACGCCCACCTCAGAGTACATCCCGCCGACCGACCTGCCCGCGCTGGTCAACGACCCTGGCACCCTCTTCGGCGGTCGCTGGATCGATGTGAACCTCTCGCAGCAGCGCGTGTACGCCTACGAGGGCGATACGGTGGTCAACTCGTTCATCGTTTCGACCGGCACCTGGCAGACGCCGACCGTGACGGGCACCTACCAGGTCTGGATCAAACTGCGCTCGACCACCATGGCGGGCCCCGGGTATTACCTGACCAACGTGCCGTACACAATGTACTTCTACAAAGGCTACGGCCTGCACGGCACCTACTGGCACAACAATTTCGGCACGCCCATGAGCCACGGCTGCGTCAATCTGCGCACCTCCGACGCCGAATGGCTGTACAACTGGGCCTCGGTCGGCACAACGGTGAACGTGCATTATTGATGGACCAGGGACCTCGGAGGTCTCTTTTTAGAAAATATTCCATGAAAGACCCCCGCGCGTTGACGCGCCGTGACTTCCTCAAACTGAGCGGCCTGGGGCTGATGGGGTTGATGCTGCCTGAGTTCCCGCTACGGGACCCGTACGAGGCGCTCTCGGGGCGGGTGGCCTCGCCCGTCTTGTGGACCTATGACCGCCCGTCGACCACAGGACAGCGGGTGAAGATGTACTGGCGCGACCTGATCCTGCCGATCACCGCCGTCACGCTCGACGAGGACGACCCCGAGGCCTATAACCGCATCTGGTACCAGGTGGGCAGCGAAGGCTACGCCTACTCGGGCAACGTCCAGCCGGTGCGGACCCTGCTCAACCCGCCCAACCTGAACGTGCCGCCCGCGGGGCGGCTGGCCGAGGTCACCGTGCCGTACACCGACGCGCTGACCGAACCTGACCCGGGCGCGAAGGTCGGCTACCGCATCTATTACGAGACCGTCCACTGGGTGATGTCGGCGGCCAGGAGCGAGGCCGACGGCGAGGTCTGGTACCAGATCCTCGACGACAAGTGGGATGTATACTACTACGTCCCGGCCGCGCACCTGCGCCTGATTCCCGATTCGGAACTTGCGCCGCTCTCTCCCAACATCCCCGACGACAAGAAACGCATCGAAGTACATCTCGAACAGCAGTACCTGGTGGCCTACGAATACGAGACGCCGGTCTTCATGACGCGCGTGGCCTCGGGGGCCGTGCTGCGCGTGGGCACCTACCACACCCCGCGCGGACGGTTCGGCACCTATCACAAGCGCGCCACCCGTCACATGGCGGCCGGGGACGTGACCGCCAGCGGCTTCGACCTGCCCGGCGTTCCGTGGGTGATGTACTTCACCGAGAGCGGCATCTCGCTGCACGGCACCTACTGGCACAACGACTTCGGCCATCCGCGCAGCCACGGCTGCATCAACCTGACCTCGCAGGCCGCAAAATGGCTCTTCTGCTGGACCGCGCCGTACGCCTCGCCGCGCGACGAGTTCACTTACAAGTCGCCGGGCACGACGTTGTTGATCCAGGATTGACGGAACAGCCATGCGGCGCCATCCGTTGTATTTTTGTTAATAGCCCGATGAGACCATCCCCGCTCCTCCCCCGCTCGTGGTAAAACTGCACAACATGAAAGCCATTTCCGACCTGACCCGACGCGATTTTCTGAAACTGGCCGGTGCGGGCGCCCTGGGCGCCGCGCTCGCCGAGTTGAAACTCGAGCGCGCCCTGGCCCAATCCGCGCCCAAAAGCGGGCGCATGACCATCAGCGGCATCCCGCTGTACGACGCGCCCTCGTTCAATGCGGCTAAAGTCAGGCTGCTCAACAAGGACGCCGTCATGGCCGTCACCGAAGAGGTCGAAGGCGACGAGGGCAACCCCTTCAACAAGGCCTGGTACAAACTCGACGGCGAAGGCTACACCTACTCGGGCTGGATCCAGCCGGTGGAGGTCAATTACCAGAAGCCGCAGTTCGACCTGCCCGCAGCGGGACAGGTGGGCGAGATCAGCGTGCCGGTCTGCGATACACGCCTCGACCCGACCCTCTACGCCAGGCGCGGCTACCGCCTGTACTACGGCAGCACCCACTGGGTCAAACGCGTGGTGGTGGTGCGCGAGGAAAAAAGCATCTGGTACGAAATCTTCGATAACCACCTGCACCAGTCCTTCTACGTGCCCGCCCACAGCCTGCGGTTGATTCCCCCCGAAGAACTGACCCTGCTCTCGCCCGAGGTGCCCGAGAGCGAAAAGCGCATCCACGTGGACCTGGGCACGCAGATGGTGACCGCCTTCGAGGGCGAGACGATGGTCTTCTCCGCGCGCTGTTCGAGCGGAGCCAAAGGCACGCGTACGCCCGAGGGCGAGTTCCTCACCTACCACAAGGGACCGTCCATCCACATGACCAATGAGGGCGACGACGAGGCCAACATCTACAGCCTGCCCGGCGTGCCGTGGTGTACCTTCTTCACCGGCGTCGGCAACGCCTTCCACGGCACTTACTGGCACAACGACTACGGCAAACCGCGCAGCCACGGCTGTATCAACCTGCCGTCGGAGGGAGCCAAATTCATTTATCGCTGGACCCGCCCCGAGGTCCCGCCCGATACCGATTACCTGCACCTGCCCGGGCAGGGCACGCAGGTCAGCATCATTCATTCAGGTTCTTAAAAGGAGAGAGACATGAATCCGATCTTCGAGCACCGCACCTACCTGCTCCAGCGCCAGGTCTTCGCCCTGACCGGCAAGTTCCGCTTCTTCGACCCGAGCGGCAAGCTGGTCCTGTTCAGCGAGCAAAAGATGTTCCGCCTGCGCGAGGACATCCGCGTGTATGCGGACGAGGGCAAACAGCAGGAAGTGCTGATGGTCAAGGCGCGCCAGATCATCGACTTCGCCGCCGCCTACGACGTGGTCGACAGCGCCACGGGCGAGAAGGTCGGCGCGTTGCGCCGCAAGGGCTGGAACTCGATCGTGCGCGACGAGTGGGAAGTCCTCGACGCGCAGGACCAGCCCATCGGCAAATTGTTCGAGGACAGCGTGGGGCTGGCCCTGCTGCGCCGCCTGCTGCTCGGCTCGCTCCTGCCGCAGAACTACGACCTGACCATTGGACAGACCCGCGCGGCCGACCTGAAGCAACGCTTCAACCTCTTCCGCTACGAACTCGACCTGGACCTGAGCATGGACACCGCCAGACAACTGGACCCGCGCCTGGGCATTGCCGCCGCGATCCTGCTGGCCGCGGTGGAGGGCAGGCAGAGCTGATGACCCGCAAAGCCCTGTTCGGCGGCCTGGTGATCGACGAGAACGGCCGCCCCGCCGAAACCGCCTACGTGGGCGATGAGCCCTGCTACGTGGTGGACGACGCGGGCTTCCGCCGTCACATCCCGTCCGAGCAGATCGACCGCGCCGTGCTCGGCCAGATCGCCGAGTTGATGAAGGGCAGCGAAGACGTCATCTCGGCCCAGGCCGCCAAGATGCTCGGCCAGGAAGACATCTTCACGAAGGCCATGATCGAACAGCAGCTCAAGAACGTGGACAAGCAGTTCGACGCCGTGCTGGAGACGGGCATCCCCGAGGACGCGCGCGCCTACCTCGGCATGTTGGGCTTCAAGGTGGTCATCGACGTGCATGGCGAGGTGCTGCGTGTGGAACAGCCAGGCGCGGCAGGCGACGGCGGAGACGAGTAGAAAAAAAGACGCCTGGCGTCATCAACCTTGCGAAGGTTTCGGAACCTCCGCAAGGTTTTTTTATTTGGGGGGCATCCAATGAATATCTTTTCGCCACAGGGGTTTTTTTACTTTTTTCGGCTCTCCTGTTTCTGGCGGGATTCATCCACAGATTACGCAGATTTCACTGATTTTGTCGACCCAAATCTGCGCAATCGGTGAAATCTGCGGATGGCTCTTTGATCTTTCCCGTTAATTAACCCAAGTTGCCGCCTTGAGAGACTTTCACCGCAGAGGCGCGGAGAGCGCAGACATGTGCCCGAAGGGTGGAAATTCTCAAAAAACTCCGCAACCTCAGCGGCTCTGCGGTTCAAAATAGACCAAAACCTTTCCTTGTTTTCAGGGTAGCAACTTGCGTTAGATTACGCAGATTCGTTTTTCAAATCAGTGAAATCTGCGCAATCTGTGGATGCTTCCTTTGCATCGCCCCTCTTTCCTTCCTTCCTCTTTCCCACTTTCCACTCCCCACTCACTACTCTCTCCCCCTTTTCCATGCCATTTTTCACTTGACCCTCCCCCCTTCCCGTTCTACAATTCAA
>CALLJA010000468.1 GCA_938008865.1 uncultured Anaerolineales bacterium | reverse complement strand
CCGCCCTGGGCGATCTCGCCGAAGGCATGGTCGTACACACGCAGGAATCCCACGGGGCCTGTGGCCTGTCCCGCCGAAGACTGGACCAGCGCTCCGTGCGGGCGCAGGCGCGAGAACGAGAATCCGTTCCCGCCGCCCGTCTGCTGGATCAAGGCCGCATCGCGCAGGGTCTGGAAGATGCCTGCCGAGTCACGGCCCATGTCATCGGTGATGGGCAGCACAAAACAGGCGGCCAACTGTCCGAGGGGCGTACCAGCACCAGTAAAGGTCGGAGAGTTGGGGAAGAATTTCTTGCTGCTCAAGAGGCGATAGAACTCGACGGCGGTCGCCTTGACGTCGCCCTTCCAAGCCTCTTCGACCTTGGCAATGTGCCAGGCGACACGCCAGAACATCTCCTCCACGGTCTCGGCGGGCTTGCCATCCTCTCCGCGGCGGACGTAGCGCTTCATCAGCACCTGACGGGCATTATCCGTCAACTGCGCCTTGGGTAGTCCTTTCGGCATGGGCGGCGTGGGAAGCAACCCATGTTTGGATTGTTCGGATGACACGGATCTTGTTACCATGCAACACTCTCCTCTAAATTGGGTGGGATATTTTTAGGGACGAAAAAAGGCAGCGACACTCCCTCCCTTGCGGGAAGGAGGCTGCTGCCTCGAATTAGCCTTCAAGCAAACGGTCGATTTCGCTGCGCAGGGCGTGCAGGTCGTCCAACCCCAGGTAGACGATGGCGTAACGGATGTAGGCGATCTGGTCCATTTCCTTCAGGCCGTTGATCACCAGGTCTCCCACCACGCGCGAAGAGACTTCGGCCTTGCCCATCTTCTGGAGGGCGGTCTCCACCTGGCCGATCATGCGCTCGATGTCCGCTGCCGAGACGGGTCGCTTGGCGCAGGCGATCCGCACGCCGCGCGCCAATTTCTCGCGGTCGAACTCCTCGCGCGCGCCGTCCTGCTTGACGATCAGCGGCGTGGCCAGGATGGGACGTTCATAGCTGCTGAAGCGCTGTCCGCATTTGAGGCACTCGCGGCGGCGGCGGATGCCTCCGTGGCTGTCGTGGGAGGTATCCAAAACCTTCGAGTCGTCGTGCTGGCAATACGGGCAACGCATATCTGGGGCACTCCAAACATAGAACAAATGTTATCGCCAGATATGGGGGGTTATATTTCCTTACCCCGTACATCTAGCGGATATGAAGGGCATTGTAGCATAAAGGATGGGGCAATACAAGTACTCGAAATCAACGCTTCTCTTAAAAAATCCCCAGGGATACCACAGCGCAAGATGGCGTTGCGCTACGACGGCAGGTTCTTCAAAAACTCCAACACCAGTGGATTGAACTCAACGGCGTGCGATTGGTGCGGCACGTGACCTGCGATGAAAGTCTTCGAACCGACCACGTTGGGCAAGGCACGGACCAGGTCCATAAAGGAGGACGGGGCCAGGGTGCTGTCGCGCACACCCCACACCACCAGCGCGGGCTGCGCAATAGACGGCAAGCGCGGCGTCAGGTCGGCGATGGTGTTGGGGATGTTATACACGCCAGGCGCGGTGCGCTTGTAATCGAGCGCGGTCTGCGCGCGGATATGCTCGGGCAGGTTGTGCGCGCCGCCGCTGCTGTGTCCCATCGAGAGGCTGGTGGCGTCGATGATGATACGAAACAGCCACTCGGGTGTGCGCTCGACGACGGTCATGTTGATCTCGGGACGGTGATACGAAAGACGCAGCAAAGCGGGCAACTGTTCGAGCCGATAGAACGGGTCGACCAGCACCAGACCGCGAATCCGCTCGGGGAAACGGCGCGCATATTCCAGGGTGAGGTAGCCGCCCAGGGAGTGGCCGACCAGCACGGGCGGCTGGTCCAGCCCGAGGGAGTCGATCCAGGCCGCCAGGTGGTCGAAGAGCCAGTCGATCTCGTAGGCTCGCGAGTCGGGCTTGGCGCTTTCGCCGTGGCCGAGCAGGTCGAGGGCGTAGGCAGCATATCCATGCTGGACCAGTTCGGGGACGAGGTCGTCCCAATCGTGCAGGGAGGCCGCCAGCCCGTGAATCAGGATGACGGGTGCCCCCTCCCCCTGATGGATGAAATTAATGTGGTTGGGAACATTCAGGGTTTCATTCGACGGATGCGATGTATTTTTCATAACGTTTGGCTAACTCACGCCGCAACACCTTGCCGATAAAGGTGCGCGGGAAATCCTCCATGAAAATGACGAAGCGCGGGACGAGGTGCGGAGGCAGGCGGCGCTTGCAATAGGCGATGACCGCCTCGGGGGTGGGACGTTCGCGCCCGGCGATGACGAAGGCAAAGGGTCGGCCTGCCACGGCCACCACGGTGGCCTCCTTCACCTGCGGGATCTCGTAGATAACTTCTTCCACATCGCGCGGGAAGGCGGGGCTGCCAGGCTTGTCAGGGTACCACATGTCGGCTTTGCGGGCAATGATGCGGAAATAACCATCCTCATCCATCTGGGCCACGTCGCCCGTCAGCAGCCAGCCGTCGCTCGTCAACACTTCGCGCGTAGCCGCCTCGTTGCGCCAGTAGCCCATCATCACCTGCGGACCGCGCACTGCCAGCTCGCCGATCTGCCCAGGTTGCACTTCCTTGCGGCCCGTCGGCAGGTCCACGACGGCGGCCTCAGTAGAGGGCAGCGGAATGCCGATGCTGCCCAGTTTACGGTCGCCGCCCAACGGATTGGCATGTGTGACGGGAGATGCCTCGGTCAGGCCGTAGCCTTCGACGAGGCGGCCTCTGGTCAGCTTCTCGAAGGCCTCTTGTACCTCGACGGGTAACGGCGCGGAGCCACTGATGCAGGCCTTCACCGAGCGGATGCCATACTTGCGCGCCGCGCGGAAATTGTTGATGGCCACGTACATGCTCGGCACACCCGGGAAGACGGTCGGCTTGTAGGCGCGGATGCTGTTCATGATTCCGCCGATCTGGAATTGCGGCTGCAAGACCATGGTCGCGCCGAGCGCCACGGGCACGTTGAGCGCGGTGGTCAGGCCATAACTATGGAAGATCGGCACCGCGCACAAGAAGCGCTCGCCGCCCTCCACCACGTTCGGCATCCAGTGACGGGTTTGCAGGGCGTTTGCCACCAGGTTGCGGTGCGAAAGCATCACGCCCTTGGCGGCGGCGGTCGTGCCGCCCGTGAACTGGACCACCGCCAGGTCCTCGGGCTGGACATCGATAGACGGCGACTTGTCGCTCTGGCCGCGCAGCCAGCGGCGGAAGGTCAGCGCGTTAGTCAGGTGGAATCCGCGATTGCGCCAGCGCGAGATCCACTGCTTCCAAAACGGAAGATAGTCGGCGGGGTCGGTCAGGATGACGTGCGGCACCCCGCTCCCCTGCTGGATCTGCCCCGCCAGCCCCGCCCAGGGCGTGAGCGTCACCAGCACACTGGCCTCCACATCCTTCACCTGACGGACGATCTCCTCGGGCTCGGTCATGGGCGGGATGAAGACCGCCACCGCGCCCGCCTTCATAACCCCGAAGAAACCCACCACCATCTGCGGCAGGTTGGGCAGCAGCAACACCACGCGCGTGCCCTTGTCCACGCCCAGCGCAAGCAGCGCGTTGGCAAAGCGGTTGGCTTCGTGGTTCAATCGGCGGTACGACAGGCGCGCGCCCTCGAAGAAAATAGCGGGCTGCAGTGGGAATCTCCGAACCGACGAACGCAACAGGTGATGCAGCGGGATGTTCGGGATGCCGACCGTGTAAGGCACGCCCGCTTCATAGAAACGCAGCCAGGGACGGCTGGTTCGCAGGTCCTCGCGGGCGCCTTTCTTCTTGACCACCACCGAGGGCGTATCGCGCCATGAGGATTTGGATTCTTCGCCAAGGAAGCGCTCAATGGCGCGGTCGACCGCTTCGCGCCGTTCGAGCATGACCATGTGGCCTGATCCCCCGATATCGGCATCTTCCGCGCCTGGAATGGATTTTGCCACCCGCTCGAAGAACGGCCGCTCAAACACCTGGTCGCGGTGCCCGCGGACCACCAGCGTCGGAACCGTCAACGCGGAGAACTTGTCCCATCCGACCCAGCGGGACAGGTTTTGCAGGTAGTATGGTTTCAGCGCGTGGGGCGGAGCCGAGAGCCATGAGCGTGTGAACGGGTCGATCAGGCGCAGGGCCCAATTCGGCAGATGCAGCGCCAGCCGAAAGAACGGATTCAACTTGAACTGACCCGCCGTCGCGACCAGGATCAGCCGCTCGACCCGTTCGGGGTGGACCAGGGCGAACTCCGTCGCCACCGCCCCGCCGAAGGAATGGCCGACCAGCACGAAGGGTCCCTTCACTTTCAGCACGTCCAGCGCGGCTTCGAGGTCGGCCTGGATGCGCGGCATGTCATATCCACTGGAGGGTTTGTCTGAGAGCCCATGTCCGCGCAGGTCGAGGGCAATGACGCGGTTCTCCAGCGAGAACTTCTCCAACTGGTATTGCCATTGCAGCGCCTGCCCGCCGAAACCGTGCAGGAAAACGAAGGTCCGCTGGGGATGGTCGGGGGAGACATCCAGCGCCGAGAGACGCACCAGCGGATCGGAGGAAACGCGTACTTCGTGCCGATAGAGGTCGAGGTCGATGCCCATGCGAGTAGTGTACAGGAATCGGGGAGAGATGTCAATTTACATCTGATTTGTCCATGCTATACTCGGGTCATGTCCTTCGACAAAGCCGTGGAAGCCATCATCCAGGAAGCCATGCAGCGCGGCGATTTCGACAACCTGCGCGGCAAAGGTCAACCGCTCAACCTGAGCGCCTATTTCGACACGCCCGAAGACGTGCGCATGGCCTACTCGATCCTCAAGAACGCGGGGGTCTTGCCCGAAGAGATCAACCTGCTGCACGAGATCGCCGCCCTCAAGGAACGGCTGTCAGCCACCTACGAGGAGACCCAACGCCACAAAATCCGCAGGCTGATCAGCGAAAAGCAGACGCAGTTCAACGTGCTGATGGAACGGCAAAACCGTCAGCGCAGAGAAGGGTAAAACGAGGAAACATGAAATCCTACCGCAAAGAACTCTGGTTCAACCTCCCCACCCGACGGGGATTCATCAACATCACCCCGCAGGTGCAGGACTGTCTGCGCGAAAGCGGAATCCGCGAGGGGCTGGCGCTGGTCAATGCCATGCATATCACCGCCTCGGTCTTCATCAACGATGACGAGTCGGGTCTGCATCAGGATTACGACAAATGGCTGGAGAAACTTGCCCCGCATGAACCCGTCAGCGGCTATCGGCACAACGACACGGGCGAAGACAACGCGGACGCGCACATGAAGCGCCAGGTGATGGGCCGCGAGGTCGTGGTCGCCGTAACCGAGGGACGTCTCGATTTTGGGACATGGGAACAGATCTTCTACGGCGAGTTCGACGGGCGCAGACGGAAGCGCGTATTGGTGAAGATTATCGGTGATTAAACGGAATCAGCCCCGGGTCCAGGACTCGGGGCCGATTTTTATCCAACGGACGTCATTCCACGATCACCCAGTCGCTGCCGCTCCTGCCAAACACCTCGGGAGAGTACATCTCCTCGGCCTTGGCGGGCGGGACGATGAAGGTGCCAGGGGTGGTGGCGCGGGCGATGTAGTTGTATTCGTAGACGCCGTCCCACAGCAGGGAGGTGAAGGCTTCGGCGCGGTTGTCGCGCATGTTCTGGTGTTCGTACCAGGGTCCGCCCCACCACCAACTGTCGGCGGGAGCGCTCGGGTCTTGCGGGAGGCTGCCCGAGACGGCCAGCGACGGGTTGAGGATCTCCAGGCCAGCGGGCAGCGGGTCGACCAGGGCCACGTGATAGCGGCGGTCCTGGGCCATCAGGGTGATGTGGACCCGCACGCGCGCGCCCGCTTTGATGTGCCAGGCGCCATTCTTGTCCTGGCGCACATCCTCGGGGTCGTCCACGGCTTCGTAAACACGCTTGACTACGAAGCCCATATCGAGCGGATCGAGATTGAGGTCGGTGGGGGCGTAACGCAGGCCAAGGCGGTAATACAGTCGGCCCGCGCCGTCCTTGCTGATGATGAAGTTCTGCGCGCCGCCCGCTGTCTCGGAGAGGACATAACTCATCGGGATGTTGGTCTGGTGCTGTTCGGTGCTGTAGCCGCGGAACTCGCTTTCGCCCGCGTAGGTATTGCCCAACCAGATGCGGGCCACGAAATCGGGCGACTGGCCTTCGTAGGCGCTGAAGTAACGGTCCAGCGCCAGCAGCACGAAGACGTTCTCCTGCGTGTTGCCCCAGCGGCCCCTGACGCGCTGGGCCAGCAGGCCGTTGACCACTTTGGGGATCAGGTCGCTTTGCGGGTCGTTCTGGATAAGCGCATCCAGCAGGATGGCGTCGGTGCGGCGGTCGGAGCGCAGCAGCAGGTAGGACTGGTCGTCGTAGGCGGTGGTGAAATTGGCTGCGCCCGCCGTCTCGACGGCGCGGTTATTGACGTGGACGCGCATCTCTTCCAGCGTTTTGGGATCGTCGATGACAGGCCATAGCCAGCCAAGGGCGTCCAACGGGAGATCCTCCAGCGGAGCCTCGTTCAACAGGCTGAGGGCCTTGCTGGCATGACGGTCGCCCGCCAGGTTGCGGACGTACAACGCATACGCGCTCAGGCTGCGGCGGGTCTCGGGACCATACCAGGAAGGATAGTACTCCTCGATCTGGCGCAGGTAGTTGAGGGCGTTTTGCAGCATCGGGTCGGGGACATTGAAACCTTTTTGACGGGCGAGGACCAGGGCATGGGTCACATGGGCACTGTTGAACGGGTTGGACGCGAAACCGCGCTGCCAGGATGGGAATCCGCCGTCATAGTTTTGCATCCCCTGCAGGCGGTCGATGTCGCGGCTGAGGGCTGATTCCATTTCGGCGGGCGCGGGCAGGCCCTCCGCCTCGAAGGCGGTCAGCACGTCGCGCAGGGCGGCCACCGAGAGGATGCGCGAGGCCAGTTGTTCGGAACATTCGTAGGGATAGTTTTGCAGGTACAGGACGGCGTCGGTCAGCGCCTGCAGCGCAGTGGACGAGGTGGTCACCTCCAACCCGCCGTATTGCGGAAAGACGCCCGTGGGGTATTGCACAGGCTGGGCGATGGCGCCGTCGCCGTCCAGCACGCCATAGGTGGCGAAGGCCTCGGTGGTAGCGGGCGTGTAGACGGGGAAACTGAGCGTGGCGGCGTCGGCATACTCGCCAGAACTGGCCGCCACCTGGATGACCGCAATGCCCGCCATCTCCGCGCCCGCCTCGAAGCGCACTTCCACACGGTCGTTAGCGGGGACGGTTACGCGCAAGCCATCGGTCAGCAGATTGAGGTTGGAGGCGCGCGCCACCACGTCCACGGTGAGCGGCTGGTCGGTCTGGTTCTGTAAGACGACGGGCAGCTCGAAGCGGTCGCCAAAGTTGAG
>CALLJA010000467.1 GCA_938008865.1 uncultured Anaerolineales bacterium | reverse complement strand
CGCACCATGTACTCACCGACCAGGCTGGGCGTGATGCGGTATTCGGTGATGCGTCCGGGTACCAGGTCCTGTTTGACGCGGAACTCAGGCACCCAGAATGAATGGATCACATCCAGGGCCTGCAACTGCAGCACTACCTGGCGGTCTACGGGCAGGTATAGCTTGTCAGACTTGAACCCGCCGTATTCGGGATACTCGAACTGCCAGCCCCACTGGAAGCCCGTCACCTTGACGACCATCGCGTTCGGGTCCACGCGGCGGGTCTCCCCAAGCGAATACGCCCCCAGGTACGCGAAAACGACCACGATGATCAGCGGGATGATGGTCCAGGCGATCTCGAGAGTCGTATTGCCTTCGATATGCTCGGCGTCGCTGTTATCGCCCTTCCGCCTGCGGAAGACGATCAGGCTGTATACCAGCGGCACAACAATGAGGGCGAACAAAAAGGACATCGCAATGACTTGCAGGTTCCACAGCCAGTCGATGGGGATCGCCTGCACGCTGGCCTCGACGGGCATCAGGCCGGCCGAATTCAGGCCCACGTAGGTGAGCGTGGCCGCAATGATGACCAGAATGCCAACTATTACAAAGTGTCGCATACACATTCTCCTGAAAAATGGTGTTCCACAGCGAAAAAGAACGTCCGCGACAGTCCCCCCGCAGGGCTGCGCGTACCAGGCTGTAATTTACCAAATTTTAGACAATTTGTCACGTTTTTTGAGCACAAAAATCATACCGATTTTTGGACATTCGTCCATCTAGAAGGCCGCCAACACCTCGGTGCTGTGTTCGGCCGGGCGCACGTTCTCGAAAACGCGCAGGATCATTCCATCCGGGCCGATCAGGAACGTGGTGCGCAGCACGCCTTCGTAGGCCTTGCCCATAAACTTCTTGGGCCCCCACACCCCGTAAGCATCGCAGACCTTGTGACCGTCGTCGGCCAGTAGCGCAAAGGGCAACTGGAACTTGGTCTTGAACTTGCGGTGCGATTCGACCGAATCCGGGCTGACGCCTAAAACGACCACCCCAGCCTGTTCGTAGGCGGAATAGTCGTCGCGGAAATTGCAGGCTTCCTTGGTACAGCCGGGCGTGTCGTCCTTGGGGTAGAAATACAACACCACGCGCTGGCCGCGGAAATCGGCCAGGCGTCGGGTCTGGTTGGTATCGTCGAGCAATTCGAAATCGGGCGCGGGAATCCCAGCAGAAATGGGCACAGGCTCCTCCTCGAGCGTTGGTCGGAGCGCATTATACCCGCACTATCCGCAGTGCGGAAGTTTTCCGCCGTTTTATTTCAGCGTGCGCAGAAAGGTCACTACCTCCCAGATCTGCTCGTCGGCGAGGATGCCCTTCCACCCGACCATGGCCGTGCCCGCCTTGCCCGCGCTGATGTGCCAGAACAGGACATCATCTGCCGAGGCGGCCTGCAGCGCGGCCAGGTCGACCGGGCGCGGGGTCAACGAAGCCGCCACGGGGCCATCGCCGTGTCCCGTTTCACCGTGACAGGAGGCGCAGTTGGTGGCGTAGACTTTGGCCCCCGCCTCGGCCGCATCCGCGCCAAGGGGATTGGTGAGGCCCGCGTACTCGGGCGGGACGGCGGCCGTCAGCGCGAGGGGCGCATCCGCGCTTTGGGTGGGCGCGCCGCAGGCCGCAAGCAGGCCCGCCAGGAGGACGATCAACAGGGTTGTATTTCGCATGACTCTCTCTTTCGTGGATTTTGAAACGCGCGGCGGATTATACAACCCCTGTTCGGCGCGTGTCAAAATATTTGCGCGGGCGGGGCGCGCCGACAAAAAACCGCTGGATCGCTCCAGCGGTCGTCGAGACTACAGGATGCCCGCTTTTCGCAAGGCCCCTTCCAGGCCGTCAATGGTGACGGGTTTGATCAGAATGGCCTGCGCGCCGCCCCGCAGCACGCGCTGCTTCGTCTCGGGCTGGTCGTCGG
>CALLJA010000466.1 GCA_938008865.1 uncultured Anaerolineales bacterium | reverse complement strand
GAGCCTGCCATCCCGGGCGTGGTGCATTTCCTCGACCCGTACTGCTACCGCTGTCCGTTCGGCTGGACGAAGGAAACCTGTCACCGCGAGTGCATCAAGCACGTCGAGGAGGTCATCCAGCATGAGGGTCCCGACCAGATCGCGGCCATCATCCTCGAAGGCGTGACGGGTACCAACGGCCTGATCATCCCTCCCGACGACTACTGGCCGCGCATGCGCGAGATCTGCGACAAGTACGGCATTCTGCTCATCTCGGACGAGGTCATGTCGGGCTGGGGCCGCACGGGCGAGTGGTTCGCCGTCGACCATTGGGATGTGACGCCCGACATCATCACCACTGCCAAGGGTATCACCTCGGGCTATATCCCATTGGGCGCGGTCATCGTGCGCGAGAAGATCGCCAGGTTCTTCGATGACAAGGTGTTGTACGCGGGCCTGACCTATAACGGCCATGCCTTGGCTTGCGCGGCAGCCCTGGCGACCATCGAGGCTTATGAGGAAGAGAAGATTTTCGAGAACGCGAAGAAGGTCGGGAAATACCTCGGTCAGCGGCTCGAAGAATTCAAGCAGAAGCATCCGTCCGTGGGTGATGTGCGGTACATCGGCCTGTTCACTGCGCTCGAACTCGTAAAGGATCGCGAAACGAAGGAACCCCTCGACCCGACCCCGCTCAGGAATTTCCTCGTTCAAAACGGTGTGTACGTGTTCGGTTTCAAGAACATCCTGTTCATCGTCCCGCCGCTGGTCATCACCGAGGAGCAGTTGGACGAGGGTTTGCAGCTGGTGGATGAGGGCCTGGCAGAGTTGATGGATAAACTCGCAGCCTGAAACCGAGGGTCGTGTGATTCTTTAAGGGTGCAACCGTGTATATCCCAAAATATTATCGTGAAGAAGACCGTCAGAGAATCCTGGCATTTCTCAAGCAAAACAACTTTGCCGCGCTGGTCACGTTCGACGGCGAAAAACCGATTGCCACGCATACCCCAGTGGAGGTGGTCGAATCCGAAAACGGCTGGACGATCTACGGCCACCTCTCGCGTGCAAATCCCCAGAAAAAAACGTTCGACGGGCAGGAGGCGCTGCTCATGTTTCAGGGAGCGCACACGTACATCTCCGCGCGCTGGTATACCGAAGTCGATGTGCCGACCTGGGATTACATGATCGTGCATGTCTATGGAAGAGCGCGCGAAATTCAGGGCGACGAGTTGTATTCGGTCCTCAGCCGCCTGGTGGAGCGCCACGAAGCGGCCACCTCCTACCGCCTCGAAGGACTCCCGCAGGATATGGTGCGGAAAGAAATCAAGGGTGTTTTTGGCTTCGTCATGCAGGTGACCCGCATCGACGCGGGGTATAAATTGAGCCAGGGCAAGACCGAGGAGGAACGCGGAAGTATCGTCAGCGAACTGGAACGGCGCGGTGATGAGAATTCCAAAGAGATTGCGGAAGCAATACGCAAACGAAACCATGCTTGAAGACAAAATGGAGACATCATGGACATCCTGAACTATGTCAACGGTGAATGGATCAAGCCCGAGGTCAGCGGGTACTTCGACGTGGTCAATCCCGCCACGGGCGAGACCGTCGCGCGGACGCCTTTGTGCGGCCAGGCCGAGATCGATGCGGCGGCCAAAGCGGCCAGCGAAGCTTTCCCTGCCTGGCGGCGGAC
>CALLJA010000465.1 GCA_938008865.1 uncultured Anaerolineales bacterium | reverse complement strand
GCGAAGCCGAACAGCAGCCGCTGGTCAACGGCCTGATGTATGCCATCGATTTTGGCCTGGGCATGCTGCTCGTCTTGCTGGCCGTTGTGATGGTTTGGCGGCTGACCGACCTGTTCAAGGGTAAGGGCCGCTGGAGCGAGGAAAAGGACCAGGAACTCTCGCAGGAGGTGATGAAATGAAATCCATGTTCATTCTGTCATTGCGAGGGCGCAGCCCGAAGCAATCTCCAGCACTGAATTGGGGATTGCTTCGTCGAGCTGCCGCTCTCCTCGCAATGACGATCCTTTTGGCCGCCTGCGCCCCCGTGGACCTGGACGCCCCCATGCCCGCCTTCGACACGGGTGTGGACCCGAACGCCTGGACGCAGGTCCCTGCGGGCGAATTCGAGTTCGGCCAGCATGAGGAGATCAAATCCACAGAGGCCTACGAGATCATGGTCACGGATGTGACCGCTGCCCAATATGCGGACTTCCTCAACGCGGCCCTGGCGGATGGTTCCGTCAAGGTGGACGGCGAAACCATCGTCGGTTATTACCCTGGGGATGTCTTTCGCGGTGTGAAGCACGAAGAGGAGATCAAGGCAGGGGACTGGCTCTTCCTGCCGTTGAATGACCCGTCGCAGAGAATCCAGTTTGACGGGACCCGCTTCACGGTCCAGGCGGGGTATGAGAATCACCCGATGACCTCGGTCACCTGGTTCGGTGCCTGGGGCTACTGCAAATACAACGGCGGCCGACTGCCGACCGAGGTCGAATGGGAGAAGGCCGCGCGCGGCACCGACGGGCGTCCCTTCCCGTGGGGCGACGACATTCAGCGTGAGAACGCCAACTTCTATTCCTCGCGTGACCCGTTCGAGGATATGCGGACCTTCGGCTCACGCACCAGTCCCGTCGGCTTCTACAACGGTGGGACCTACGACGGTTACGCCACGCTCGACTCGGCCTCGCCGTACGGCCTGTACGACATGGCGGGCAACGTCTGGCAGTGGACGGGCGACGTGTACGAGGGTATGCACTACCGTTTTATGCGCGGCGGCTCGAAGGATACTTACGACATGGACCTGCGTGTGTGGGTCCGCAACAACGCCACGCCCACCTACTTCAGCCCGGGCGTCGGCTTCCGCTGCGCGCGGTAGCATAAAGGCGATATTGGATTAGAATCACGCCTCAGACGAAGTTCGACCGTCGAAATCCGAAATTCGCTTTAGGAGTAACCATGTCTGCTCTTGTGAACAAGATCCGCCTCTATTGGCCGCTGATCAAATCGACCCAGACGGGCCTGCTGCTCGCTACGGGCATCGCAGGCTACCTCAGCGCGGGCACGCCCATCGGGCTGCCCACACTGCTGGGTGTCTCGTTGACGCTCTTCCTGGCCATCAGCGGCTCGACCATCCTGAACATGTGGTACGACCACGACATCGATGCGAAGATGAAGCGCACGCACAAACGTCCCGCCGCGGCGGGACAACTGGGCCGCGCGGAGGTGTTCTGGGTGGGCATGGTCATCTCCATCCTGGGCGTGGGCGGGGCGCTGCTCATCGCTCCGCTGTATGGGGCGGTGGTGTTCGCGGGCTGGTTCTTCGACGTGGTGGTCTACACGTTGTGGCTCAAGCGCCGTACCTGCTGGAGCATCGTGTGGGGCGGCATCTCGGGCGCCATGCCGATCCTCTCGGGGCGGGCCCTGGCCACGGGGCAGATCGACCTGGTGGGTATCCTGCTGGCGCTGGCCATCCTGTTCTGGATCCCCACTCACACCTTGACCTTCTCGATCAAGTTCCGCGAGGATTATGCCAACGCGGGCGTGCCGACCTTCCCCTCCACCTACGGCGAGACCTTCACCCGCGCGACCATCGCGGTCTCGTCGGTGCTGGCGGCGGTCGCCATCGGCTGGGCCAGCGTGCTGATCGGCGTCAGCGCGGGCTACCTGCGCCTGATCGCGGTGCTGACGGCGGGCCTGCTGCTGCTGGCCTTTGCCACCTTCCGCGTGCAGTCCGAGCGCGTCAATTTCGGGCTGTTCAAGTATGCCTCGCTGTACATGCTGTCGGCGATGATCATCCTGGCGATGAAGGCGTTCTGAGAACAAAGACCTGGCAGGTTTCTGAAACCTGCCAGGTCTTTAGGATATCGCCCATGAAAATGTCCATGCTCGACCGCATCCTGCTGCTTGCCACGGGCCTGCTGGCCGCCTACCAGATCGTGGTGGGCATCAACGACCTCTCCACGGCCCCGATCATCGCCTACACCATCGCCTTTGGCGTGCTGCTCGTGGCGGGACTGCTGCTGATCATCCTCGGCTTCGACGTGCTCGACTCGCCCGTGGTGGTCATCGTTTCGACGGTCATCCCGCTGGCCCTGTCCCTGGGCCTGGTCTGGGAGCACCTGCCCGCCTTTCGGACCCCGTACCTGGTCTTCGCCATGCTGGGTTTCCTGGCTGTGGTGTTGACCCGCACGATCCCCATGCAGAACAAACTGCCCACGGTGGTGATCGCGGTGGTACACGGCATTGCAGGCCTGACCATCTTCCTGCTGCCCATCGCGATTGCTGTGCAGGGAGTTGTCCGCCCCGCCTTTGCGCTGGTCGGCCTGGGCGGCGCGTTGATCGGCCTGGGCGGCTTGCTGCTCTCGTTCCTCAAGGCGGGCCGACCCATCCTCTCGCGCGAGACCATCTTCAAGGTCCTGCCCGGGCTGCTGCTGTTGATGACACTCTGCTTTGTGGCGGGCTTTAAATATGGATAGCGCGCAATTCCTCCCGTTTCTCAGGTCACTGCGCGGCGAGATGAAGAAGAGCCGCTTCAAGATCTGGCTGCGGGCCTTCCTGCTGATGCAGTTCTCGGCCCTGTTCTGTGTGTATTTCTTCCGCGACATCGGCCGCGGATATTTCAGTTGGGGCGGTGTGGCGGTAATCTTCGCGGCTTTTGTCCCGGTTGGGTTCCTGCTCAGCCTGATCGTCCCCATGCGGGCCGACGAAGGCCTGGGAGCGGTGACCCTCTCGCTGGACCGCGTCTATCTCTTCCTGATCTGGTTCCTGGTCATCGCCAAGTTGATCATTGGCCGCATCCCGTTCTTCACCCCCGAGGCGGATTTCATCATGTCGGCCATCCTCGGGATCATGTTCGGGCGGCTGGGCGGGATCGGGCTGCGGGTGCGCAGTCTCAAGGCCCAGCATGGATGGATACAAAAATAGAGAGCAGGCCGCGCCCGGGCGTGGCCTGTATTTTTTCCAAAAGGAGAACCACATGTCTTCGAATGGTTTCTTTGCTAAAGCCCTGCGCTTTCTCGGCATCCTGCTGATGGCGCTGACGGGCGGATTCACCCTGCTGGGCGGGATCGGCACCACCTGCGCCGCACTCTTCCCGACCAACTACGATTCGATGGCCGCGCTGGCGCCCTTCCAGTGGCTGTACATCCTCTTCGTGCTGACGGGCATTGCCCTGGGCGTGATGGGCATCCGCGCCACGGTGATGCTCATCAAGGGCGCGGACAAGTCCTACCGCGACGCGCTGATCGCGCTGGTGGCGGGCGTGGTGATCGGCTTCATCCATATCGCGGCCTCGCGCGCCCTGCGCGGGAAGTCCATGCCGGTGGACGCGGTGGTGTACACCACTGTCCTCACGCTGGCCGTCTTCCTGCTCTTCCGCATCCCTGCCGTATGGCAGGGTGTGGATTTCAGCAAGGGGAATGTGAAAACCAACAAGCCTGCGGGCGGCGCGGCGGCCATCCTGTTGGGCGCGTTGACCCTGACCATCCAGTACACGATGGCCTCCACCCACACCTGGGGCGGGGTCAACTATGCCGACGTCTTCAACGCCTCGATGACCCTGCTGGGCCTGGGGCTGGTGTTCTTCGGCACAGCGTTCTTCGTCCGTTGGGAGAAATGGGCGGGAGCCTTCCACAGGTCCGCGCCTGCCCAGGTTAAGG
>CALLJA010000464.1 GCA_938008865.1 uncultured Anaerolineales bacterium | reverse complement strand
CGATCAGTTCCTTGATGCAGCGGTATGTGCCCATCTTGACCCCCGTGGCATTGCTGGGGCCAAGCACGATCGGCACGCGGTCAGGGACTTCGTGATTCAACACGGCAAGCACACGTTCACGGGAGGTCATGGTCATGAAAGATTCTTTATGGAGTCCGCAAGCTCTGCTTGCGGATACCCGTTTGCGAAGATTGAAAAAGTCCAGAAGCAGAGCTTCTGGACTCCATTTCCAGGTTACTTGGCCTTGCCCTGGTTGGCGACGGCGGCAGCGGCCTTGGCGATCTCTTCGGGGTCGCCAAGGTAGTAGCTCTTGATGACCTTGAGGTCGGCGTCCAGTTCGTACACCAGCGGGATGCCCGTGGGGATGTTCAACTCGGTGATATCGGCATCGGAGATGTTGTCGAGGTACTTGACCAGCGCGCGGATCGAGTTGCCGTGAGCGGTGATGAGTAGGCGCTTGCCCGACTTGATGGTGGGCGCCAGCACTTCGTGCCAGTACGGCAGCACGCGGTCGAGGGTGATCTTCAGCGATTCGGTGGCGGGCAGCTGCTCGGCGGTCAGGCCCGCGTAGCGGCGGTCGAACTTGGGGTGACGTTCGTCGGTCAGTTCCAGCGCAGGGGGCGGGACGTCGTAGGAGCGGCGCCAGACCTTCACCTGGGCCTCGCCGAACTTCTCAGCGGTCTCGGCCTTGTTGAGTCCTTGCAGGGCGCCGTAGTGGCGTTCGTTCAACTGCCAGGCGCGGGTGACGGGCAGCCAGTCCAGGTCCATTTCAGCCTGGATGATGTTGAGGGTGCGGATGGCGCGCTTGAGCACCGAGGTGAAGGCCAGGTCGAACTCATAGCCGCCTTCGCGCAGGAGCTGGCCCGCGGCGCGCGCCTCGGCGCGGCCCTGATCGGTCAGGTCCACATCGGTCCAGCCCGTGAAGCGGTTTTCGAGATTCCAGGTGCTTTGTCCATGACGGACGAGAACAAGTTTGTACATCGTGAAATTCCTTTACTTGGATTGATTTGTAATGACGAGTGGCGCGGAATGACATTCCGCGTATGTTCTTTGGCGGGATACCATCCCGCCCCACTTCGATGGTTCTATCTTTTTATAAAAGGCCGATTGGCGTCTGCCAGCGAATCGAGCAGTTCTTCCTTCATCAGCGAAGCCGTGGAGGTCTCGGCTTCGAACAGGTCTTTCATCTCTTCGGGGTCAGCCTGCAAATTATACAACTCGAAGGCTTCGGGCTTCCTGGGATATCCCGTGTAGTGGATCAACTTATACGGACCCTGAATGAGGGAAATTGTACCCTGAACGAGCGGCCCGAACGAGGAATTCTCCTTGGCCTCGACCGTGAAGATGCTTCGCTCCGAATCGGCGGTTCCTCCCAACTCAGGCAGGACCCTGCCCCCCAACCCCTCAGGGACGGGTTTCCCCGCCAAATGTAACAGGGTCGGCAGCAGGTCCAGGCTGGTGGTCGGGGCGGTCACGTCCACGCGCGCGGCCTGGCCTGGGACCAGCACCATCAGCGGGATGTGGATGACCGCGTCGTAGAGGAAGCGCGTGATGTGGCCGTATTCACCGCGCTCGAACATCTCGCCGTGGTCGGAAGTGATGATGAAATAGGTGTTTTCCATCACGCCCGCCGCACTGAGGCCATCCACCAACTTGCCGATCTCCGAGTCCACGTCGGCGACGTACTCGTCGTAGTCCGTGCGGCGCGCCTGGATCGACTCGTAGCTGATGTCGAGCGTCGAGAATTTATTCGGCTTCTTGAACGGCGCGTCGAGCTTGGGAAACTTCCCCACAAATTCCGCGCGCGGACGGTAGGGCTCGTGCGGCGAGAACATGTGGAAATAGCCGAGGAAGGGCGACTGCTCCGCAAGATGGATGATCTCCTGTTGAACGCCCGCAAAGGCCACGTCATTACGATAGGTATAGAAGAAGTTGTTGGGCAGGCCGTAGGGATAGCCCTCCACGGCGCGGTCGTCGAGGCTGACGCCCTGGTGGAAGAGGCTGGCCAGGAAGGCAAAGAAGGGCGAGGCGGGCACGCTGCGGCCCGAAAAGACAAAATCATCCAGGCCGTAGTAGGTGGGCACGGGGTCATTGGGAAAATACTTGCCCAGCAGCGGACGGTCCAACTGCTCGTAGAACGACGAAGAGATGATGTGGCGGTCGAGGCCGTGATGGAACTGCCCAAGCAGGACCTCGGTGTAGTAATTCTGGGTGAAGGCGGCCGTGTAGTAGTCGCCTTGCAGCAGGCTGAAGATGTTGTGGTCCACATAGGGCTCGTGGACCAGCCCCCCCAGGTTGATGCCGCGATGGGTCCAGGGCAGCAGGCCCGTCAGCAGGGAAGACGTCCCAGGCGTGGTGAAATTCCCCGCCGAATAGTGCGAATGATAGACCGTAGCGCGGGCGGCGAGCCGATCCAGGTTGGGCGTGGTCTGGCGGGCATAGCCGTACACCGACAGATTGCGGGCGGTCATGGCGTCCAACACCAGGATGACGACGTTGGGCTTGTCGCTCGGGGCGCGCAGACGGGTCAGGCTCGGGACGGTCGCTGCCAGCGATCCCGCCGAGAGGACGCCCAACGCCTTGAGGAAATCACGTCGACTCAGGTTCATGGCAGCAGGTTCCGCAACAGGACATTCAGGATGGAGAGTATCGATAAGGGAACAAAAATATAAAGGAAGATCGTCAGGCGCTCAGCCAGCACGGACAGGGCTTTTGTCATCCACGAGAATTTCACGGTCAGGAAGAGCAGGATGACGGTCAGGATGACGAACGCCAGTCCCAAAGTGGACATCGGCTTGAGCAGGTAATTGTCCGAGACGATCCAGTAGTCGCGCAGCATGATCAGGCCCAGCAGGCTGACCGTCACCGCCGCGCCTCGCGCTGTGAAGTGGTCCCTGAACCAGGCAGGCGGCAGGAGGAATGCCACGACCAACAACAGCCCAAGGAAGGTCAGCCCTTCGAGGAAACTGGCCGCCACGGCATAACTGAGCGTGGCAAACAACACACCCAGGTTCATGAAATGCAGCCAGGAGGGGACATTCCAGAAGAACCATAGCAGCGACCAGGCGAAGAGCATGAACGCGGCCACGGCATACACAGCCAGGATCTGGTCAAAGGCAGGGAGACGGTTGGGGAGTTTCATGATAATGCGAACGAATCATACCATAAGGCTTTTAGCGTGATAAAATGGCGTTTCATGACCAATCATTGTATGGTCAAGATAACTAGAAGTCATCTCAAAAATGGTAGACTGGGGCTCAAACCCGAATAGGGAGCGAGCGAATGGATCTTACAGACGAACAATGGGCAGTTGTAGAACCTTTGTTGCCTAAACCTGTAAAACGGGCAGACGGAAAAGGCAGACCACGAGTGGATAACCGTGCTATCTTGAACGGGATTCTTTGGGTCATGCGAACGGGAGCACCGTGGCACGATATGCCCAATCGGTATCCACCATATCAAACCTGTCATCGGCGTTTCCAGGAATGGGTCAAAACAGGCACATTTGAGACCATTCTCAGGAAACTGGTGCAAGATGTGAAAGAACGAGGCGACTTAGATTTGAAAGAATGTTTCATCGATGGCAACTTTGTCATG
>CALLJA010000463.1 GCA_938008865.1 uncultured Anaerolineales bacterium | reverse complement strand
CCAGTCGGTGTAGCGCGAGCGGATCATGTCCTCGGGGCGGGTGGCATGTCCCGCGAGGCGCACGCCCAGGCAGGTGTAGCCTTTTTCGTGCAGGTGCTCCCCCATCCAGCGCATTTCCTTGGGCGCGCCCGTGAATCCGTGGGTGAGCAGGCAGCCTAATTTTCGATTGTCTGTGGGAAGGAAGAATGGTTCAGCAGTGGGAATGATCTGGGTCATGATCGCCCTCCAAAAATAACACAGAATCAAAAGTGTTCATGTCGGGAATTATACGCGGAGTAGAGAAAAACTGCGCCGAAGGCGGCGCAGGAAATGGGGTCACTTCTGCATCCAGGCGGGACGCAGCTTCGCCACTTGTGGGTAAATGGGACAGTCCTCGGTATGCGCGCCCCGCAGGTAACCCGTGGACATGAGGAACTCGTTGACGATCTCGCCGCCTGTGAAGACGAAGGTCTTCTTGAAGAGCTTGGTCCACTCATCCTTGCTGAGGGGATGATGCGCGTCCAGCCAGCCTTTGAAGGAGCCATGCTCAGCCCGCAGGTCGAGAATCCGCTGGGCGTTGACGATGGCTGCGTTGACCTTGAGCCTGTTGCGGATGATGCCCGCATCGGTCAACAGGCGGGCGCGATCCGCCTCAGTGTAATTCGCCACAGTTTCAAGGTCAAATCCGTGATAGGCACGGCGGAAGTTATCCGCTTTCTTGAGGATGGTGATCCATGACAGTCCCGCCTGGTTGATCTCGAAGACAAGTCGCTCGAAAAGCAAGTTGTCATCGTCGAGAGGAAAGCCGTATTGGGTGTCGTGATAGGTCTTGTTGAAGGTGTCTTCGGGGTGGGTAAGGCAGTACTCGCAGTAGGTGGTCATGCGTCTATTTTAACGGAAATCGGCGGCCACTCACGGGAACGGAAATGGATTCGCGCAGAATGGCCTCGAAATCCTGGCGCGAGAACATTCCCCCGCCAAAGGTCAACGCGTTGGCCGCTCCCGCCGCCACAGCCTGACACAGCGCCTGTTCGGGCGACAGGCCCGAGGTCAGGGCCATGACCAGCCCGCCCAGGAAGGCGTCCCCGCTACCAATGCTGCTGACAGGCTGGATTCTCGGCGAGGACGCCCGCCAGCTTCCCGCCGCCGAAACCCAGACCGCGCCGTCCTTTCCCAGCGTGACCGCCACTTTCGATGTGCCCATGTTGAGCAATTCGTTGGCCGCAGTGCGAGCCTGCTCTGCATTGGAGATTTCCACGCCAAGCACATCGCCCAATTCAGAAGCATTGACCTTGATGTTCAGGCCGCGCACACCCAGCGCAGTCTTCAAAGCCCGTTTGCTGGTATCCACCCACACGGGCCTGCCGCGCGCCGCCAGACTCTTCAACAA
>CALLJA010000462.1 GCA_938008865.1 uncultured Anaerolineales bacterium | reverse complement strand
CCAAGGCCTCGACCTCGCGGGCGGTTTCTTCGGCGGGCGCACGGTTGCGGAAGAAGTTGATCGCCACGTCCGCGCCGCGTTGGGCGAAGTGTAGTGCAATGGCGCGTCCGATGCCGCGCCCCGACCCTGTGATCAGCGCAAGTTTGTTTTCGAAGTCCATAGATCGCTCCTACAATTAATCAAAATAAATATTTAGATCCGAGCAATCGAATCGATTCCCGCAATTGGGGCAGGTGACCTTGCAGTTTTTCTTGTACATCTCCACGCCGCAACGGTCGCAAAGGAGGATGTGCTTTTTAGGTGCAGGTTTGTCGGGATCGCTTGGGGCGGGGTGGATGGCTGGGGAACGGGATCAGTCATGGGTCCAGTGGATGGGGCGGAAGAGGGCGCGGTTGAAAGCGGAGAGTCGCTCGGGTCCCAGTCGCTCCACCTCGGCGAAGACGGCTTCCGCATCGCGTTTGAGTTGGCCGACATCCACGCCTCGACAAGTGTCTGGGTATGCGCGTAGCCAATTAAGAGCGCGCCTGTATACTTTGATAGCGCCTTCGTAGTTGTTATGTGTGAGGTGCAGGTAGGCCACCGCGATCTGCAAGATGCCCTGGTACAGACTTCGGATCGGGCCAGGTTCAGCGCGCCAGGCGGTTTCGAACTCCTCGTGGGCCTTGAAGAATTCGCCCGTATTGAATAGGCGCATACCTTCGAGGGCGGCAGGGGGCAGGGGACCTGCGCAATCGGTCATGTGCGGGCCTGTTCGAGTTGTTCGTGCAGGCTCATCACTTCACCCACGCGCGCGCGCAAGTTTGCGGTCAGCATCTGGATGGTGCCCATAGCCACGTCGAGGCGGTCAGCCAGCACTTCGTAAAACGGTTCCTGGTCGAGGCGCAGCAGGCTGGTATCAACCTCGGCGCGGATCGTGGCAGAGCGCGGCTCTGTATCTAGCAGGGATAGTTCGCCGAATACATCGCGCTCGCCCAGGGTGTTCAGCAGGTGCGGTCCGTTGAGCACCGCCACTTGTCCGCTGATAATGACGTATAAACTCGAACCTGCTTCTCCTTTCTCGACGATGGTCGCCCCGGCGGGTACATGCACTTCCGTCAGTGCGTCGGCCAGTTCGGCCAGCGCGTCATCGGGCATACGGCTGAATAAGTTGACCGATTTGAGGATAAGCACCTTTTCGACAATGGCTTTCATGCGGCTTCCTTTCTTCAGACAGGCGCCTGCGCATATCCCTATCCAGTCCTGGTGTTCGGCCAGGCTGGCGAGGTGCGCCATGGCGGGTTGGCGTTCGGGGGTGGTCCCCATGCGTTTCAGGCATTCTTCGGCGTCGAGGTTCTCAGCCAGCGGCAGGATGATCTTCTTGGTCTCGTGCGGCAAGACGGTATCCAGCGCTTCGAGCGCGAAAGCCAGTTTATGCGGGTCGCGACGGGAAAGTACCTGCCGCGCGTTTAGGATGGCTTCGCGGTCATGGATGAACCCAAGCAAGTGCAGCAATCTTTCGCGGATGTGTTCCAGTTCGATGCCGAGCGCCCTACGGAGCATCTCCGTTTCAGGAGTCGAATCGAGGTCCCGCAGCGTGGCCAATAGGTCGATTGCCTCGCGCGCCTCGGCCTGGACCTGGGCTTGCACCCGTTCATCGGCCTTATCGGCGCGGTGGGTGCATGCCGTCAACCCAGCCAGGGCGGCTTGGCGCAGGCTCGGGCTGGAATGGTCGAGATATGCGGATAGAACTTTTGCTGCGGCGCCGCTGCCGATATTGCCGCAAACCCTGGCCAGTTTGACTCGCACCGCCAGCGGAAGTCCCTCTTGCGCCAGAGATTCGGCTAGCGGCGGCAGGACAGCGTCGCCGCCCGCTTCGAGGGCTTCAGCGGCTTGGGCACGGGTAGCGGGGTCGCGCAGTTTGGAGAGCACGGCCGGCCACAGGTCTGT
>CALLJA010000461.1 GCA_938008865.1 uncultured Anaerolineales bacterium | reverse complement strand
GCCTCGACCTGAAACTGGCCCAGCGTTCTGACGGTCACATCCAGCGGCTGGAAGTAGGGCGCATCCTTGAGGCCGCGGATCGTCTGGGGAGGTTCCGTGGTCTTTTCGGCGGCGTCAGGAAAAGCTAGTAGGTAGCATATCTCGGCATTCGTAAGAGCAATCATGGAATTGTGCTACTTCCGAATGAAGTGCTCCATCTCGAAGGGAATCTCCAACGAGAGTTCCACGAAGCCCGCATACTCACCGTTCTGATACCACGGGCTTTGATAGATTAACTTCTTCACGCCGTTTTTTTCGATGGTGTAGACGTTCTTCTCCCGCGCCGCTAACAGGCGCTGGGTCTTGGTGCGCGCAGGCTCGGGGTGGCAATCCAGCATGTTCGCGCCGATCAGTTTGTAGCCGCCATCCTTCTCGAAGGTCCTGGCGGCTTTGTCGTTCATTTCAAGGATGACCCCATCCGCATCGCAGACGGTGACAGCGGCGGGAAATTCCTTGATCCAGGCATGTTCGTTCATGCGGGCACTTCCATTTGGATGAGGGTTGGATGTTCGAACTTGAGCGGGCAGCCGCCGCCGCATTCCGTCACCACGGGACAGCCGCTGCACTTCTCGGGTAATCCCTGCCGCTCGCGCAATTGCGCCGACAATTTGTGATTCCAAATCGAGTCCCACGAGTCGCTCAGGATGTTTCCGACGGGTGTGTAGTATGACTGACACGGCAGGACGTTCCCGTTCGATTCGATGCACATGCTGTACAGCGCCGCCGTGCAACCCTTGACGCCCAGGTTGCTGGCGGTGGGGTCGAACTGACAATACTGCGTGGGGGTGTACCAGATCAATTTCTGTCCGCGCTCGGCGGTTTTTTGCGTTGCCATGTCGAGGATGGGTTGCAGCTCGTTCTCGCGCAGGCCCGTCCCCACCGTCAGGCCGCTGCCCGAGTAGATGAGCGCGTTCAGTCCGACGGTCGGTACACCCAGATCGGCCAGGAAATCCAACGTGTCGGGAATCTTGTGGACGTTGGTGCGCAGCATGGTGGTGTTGGTCATCACGTACAGGCGCGTTTCCAGCACGTTCCGCAGTCCGTAGATGGTCTGCTTGAACGCGCCTTTCGCGCACATCATCTCATCGTGGATGGTTTCATCGCAAGACTCGACCGTGATTTGCACATGGTCCAGGCCCGCGTCCACAAGTTTTTGCACATAGGACATATCCGCCAGACGACGGGCGTTGGTGTTGAGACCCGTGATCTGCCCATTGGACTCGGCGTGGGCGATTAGTTCGGGCAGGTCTTCGCGCAGGGTGGCTTCTCCGCCAGTAAAGACGATGTGCGGCACGCCCAAACCCCAGAGTTGGTCGAGGATTTTCTTCCACTGCTCGGTGTTGAGTTCGGGGAAATTCCGCTCGCGGGCATTGTAGCAGTGGGCGCAGTCATTGTTGCAGCGATAGGTGATGGCCAGGTCCATGCGGTAGGGCGCGGACGGCCGCGCGCTGAACGGAGCCAGCGTGTCGGTGTCCAGTTCGTGGACGGGACAGGCGCCGTCGGGGCGCAGCAATTCGTCGAGCTGGGAGTGGAAATCAGAAAGGTCGGCTTCAGCCTGTTTTTTGCTGACGGAATACTTCGAGGTCAGCGCGCGGACTCTTTCCTCTTTCGTCTTTTCTTCCAAAATTAACCAGGCCATCAAAGCCGCTGTCGGATTCAAATGCATCACGCGATTGGCGTTGACGATCAGGGTGCCGTGCCCATCCGCGTCGAGGCGCAGATGGATGCGCGACTTCTCGAACGCGTCCTCGCGGGTGTAGTGGTAGAGTCCCGACGATGGACCGTGGACCGTATGCTGTGACTGGAAGATGTTTTTGACCGAATTAAAGAAAGCCATATCTCACCTATAAATTGGGGTCAATGCCAAATTACCGTCCACCGCCCGCGCAGGCGCAGGCACAGCCCGCGCAAGCGCAGGCACAGGCGCAGCCGCCGCTCTTGCCGCCGCCGCGATAGGAAGAGCCAGTGGCGGGCTTGGGCGGGGGGTTGGTGGCGTTGGTTACGCGGCTGGTAAATGTATTGAGGTCGCCCATCACTTTGCTGGAGAAGGTCTGCACGCCTGTGACCATCGAGGCAGCGATGTCTGCGCCAGGTAGGGACATGCGTCCGCCCTGGCTGGTCGGCGCGAACGTTCGGGGCGCGGACCCCAGCGAGGCGGGGCGGAAGGTCGGGTCATAGCGGCCCCACCAGGTCGGCACGAAGATCGGCCCGTGGAAGGTCCGCCTCATACGGTCATCGTAGTCGCGGTCGAGCATGGTCCATTCCATGGCTTCTTCGAACTTCTGACTCTTGACCTCGGGCGTGTCGGCGGCTTCCACCTGCTGCCAGGCGCGTTCCATGATGGACTTGTAGTAGTCCACGGTTTCCTTACGGCTGAACCCGCGGATCTTTTCGGAGACGCTCTTGACCAGCGCGATCATCAGGTCTTGCAGGGCCTTCTGACGGGCTGCGCCCGCGGGTTGTTCGAAGGCTTTCAGGAAATTACTCTCGTATTGGTGGAGGCCCTCGGGCTGGGGGGCAGCGACCTTGATTTCCAGCGGGTCGCGGCGGACCACCTCTGCCGCGTCCTTCTTGACCACGCCGAACAGGATCATGGTCATGACCTTGTCGAGCGGCTGTTCGAGCAGGATGGCCGCCTCGACGGCGGTCAGGCCGCGTTTGATGCCCTGACCCTCAAGAGCCACGCGCGGCGGCATGTATTGCAGTTTGCGGCGGTTTCCCTGGATGGCGGTCAGCACGGGAATGCCGAAGAAGAAAATTCCGAAGCAACAGAACATGACCAGCGCGCCGACAGTGTCGCCGTCGATGTTGAAGGCGGGCGCAGGCGGCGCGGTATAGATGGCCTCAGCAGGCACGTACGATTTGGGGAAGGATGCGCCGAACTCGTAGGAACGAGAACCTTTGGCATTGGGATTATGCCAGGTGTAGGTGATGCGTCCCTGCTCATCGAGGCCCGCTGCAGGCTCGGGTGGGAATCCTGACGGGGCGCTGTGCCAGCGCGGTTCCTCGGGTTTGACCCCAGGCGGAAGGTGGAAAGTGACCGTCAGGTCGGTGTCGCCGTTGACGAAACTGCCGTCGAAATAGGTCGGGGAGAAGACAGCCGAGGCGTAGGCTTCGTCCTGGTCGTCCTTGTACAGCACATTGTTGATCTTCCCGATGTGGACGTTGACCGTGCCCGACTGCCCAGGCGGGATGGCGTACCCGCCCAGGTCCACAGCAAAGCCCGAGCCCGACCCCTGATAATCGGTCGAGATGCTGACGGGGGTGCCGTTTACATCGGCGCGGATCTGGCTGCCGTCGTAGGAAGAATTGGGCGTGCCCACATCCACGAAGTCGATGACGTGCGCACCCGCTTCGTTGGTGAAGGTGAAGGCGTAATCCACCGCCATCGAGCCGTCGGCGTTCCAGTACACATGGACGACCTCCTTTGGGAGGCGGAAGGAATAGGATTGGGCCAGGGCATTCGGGACCAGCCCGAACGCAAGCAGGAACACGAGCAGGGAGGCGAGAAGTCTTCTACGCATGAAGTCTCCTTGGGCTTGATACTTTTACCACTTGGGTTCTTCGGTCAATTGATAGATGGTGTGACAATACGGGCAATTGACCATCGGCGCGCCATTGGCCAGGGTGATATCCTTGGCAGTCAGGGTCCCGCCGCAGGAACGGCATTTGACTTCCTCGATCTTGGTCTGACCTGGCAGATCAACCTTCATCGTCACCTGCTGCACAACCTCGGTTTTGGTCCCGCGCAAGGCGGCCACGATCATGCCAGCCCCGCCTGCCAGGATAAGCAACCCAAAGACGCCCAATGCCAGCCCGATGGGTAACCAACTCGTCTGGCCGTTGGGGGCGGTGGACCCATATAATGTAATGCCGCCAAATCCCAGCAGGCACAGCCCGATGATGAACAGGATTGCCGCGCCGATGTAAAGGAAGGTTTTTCCCATGACAAATCTCCTGGTTGTATATACGGAAAGTGTAACATTTTCGTTGTTTTCAGGCATGTGACGTTTGTCCCGATATTTGGGCCATCACTGTCCAGTTTTGTAAATTTGCAAAAAAACTTGCCCGTGATTAATTTCACAAGAAAACAGGCCGCTTGTCCCGTCCTGATTGAGGAGGTCAACGGTATACTTGACCAGGTCATTGCGGAGAGAGCATGATGCGACAAAGCGCTCCTCAAACAAACTCTGCATGACATGATGAGACGAGAAAAGGAATTTAATATGACCCTCAAAGACTCATTCCAAAAGTGGCAGGAAACGACCCTCAAGAAATCGCTGGATAAATTCTCCGAGCGCAGGCCGCGCTTCGAGACCTCGTCAGGGATCGAGGTCCCACGCGTGGCGGTGCCTGATGAAGCGGGGCGAGAGGACCTCGCCCCTACGTACACCGAGAAACTCGGCTTCCCGGGTGAGTATCCCTATACCCGCGGCGTCCAGCCGACCATGTACCGCTCGCGTTTCTGGACCATGCGTCAGTATGCGGGCTTTTCGACGGCGGAGGAATCCAACAAGCGCTACCGTTACCTGCTCGAGCAGGGACAGACGGGCCTGTCGGTGGCGTTCGACCTGCCGACTCAGATCGGCTACGATGCGGATGACCCCATTGCGGCGGGGGAGGTGGGCAAGGTCGGCGTCTCGATCTCGTCCATGCGCGATATGGAACAGCTCTTCGATCAGATTCCCCTCGACAAAGTTTCCACCTCGATGACCATCAACGCGCCTGCGGGCGTGCTGCTGGCCATGTATATTGCGGTGGCCAAGCGTCAGGGCGCGGACATGCGCCAGTTGCGCGGTACCATCCAGAACGACATCCTCAAGGAATACGTGGCGCGCGGCACCTACATTTTCCCGCCTGCTCCGTCCATGCGGCTAATCACGGACATCTTCCAGTTCTGCTCGGCGGATGTGCCGTACTGGAACACCATTTCCATTTCGGGGTACCACATCCGCGAGGCGGGATCGACCGCTGTGCAGGAAGTGGCCTTTACCCTGGCGAACGGCATGGCCTACGTGGAAGCCGCCCTCAAGGCGGGCCTTAATGTGGACGATTTTGCGGGCCAACTGTCGTTCTTCTTCAACGCCCACAACAACCTGCTCGAAGAGGTGGCCAAGTTCCGCGCGGCGCGCCGCATGTGGGCAAGAATCATGCGCGAACGCTTTAAGGCGCAGAAGCCGTCCTCGTGGCAACTGCGCTTCCACACGCAGACGGCGGGCTCGACCCTGACTGCCCAACAGCCCGAGAACAACGTGGTGCGTGTGACCCTGCAGGCGCTGTCCGCCGTCCTTGGCGGGACCCAGTCGCTGCACACCAACAGCATGGACGAGGCTCTCTGGCTGCCCACGCAGAAGTCCGTCCGCGTGGCGCTGCGCACCCAGCAGATCATCGCCTACGAATCGGGCGTGGCCGATTCCATCGACCCGCTGGCGGGCTCGTACCTGATCGAGCACTTGACCGATGAGATCGAAAAACAGGCCAGCGAGTACATTGCCAGGATCGACGAGATGGGCGGCGCTTTGCAGTCCATCGAACGCGGCTACATGCAGAACGAAATTCAGAACGCTGCCTATGCCGCCCAGCAGGCCATCGAAAAGAAGGAACAGGTCGTGGTGGGCGTCAACCAGTTCCAGGTCAAGGAAGAGATGACGCTTGAACGTCTCAAGGTCGACCCATCCATCGAACTGGGGCAGAAGGCGAAGTTGAAGGAATTACGCGAATCGAGGAATCGAGAAGTGGTAGATCGGCTGCTGTCCAAGCTGGTGGATGCTGCCAGGGGCACGGATAACCTGATGCCGCTCTTCATCGAATGCGTGGAAAACGACATCACGCTCGGCGAAATCTGCAATACGCTGCGAGGCGTGTGGGGTGAGTATGTGGCGGAAGGGTTTTAGGCCCCCTCTCGTCCTCCCCCAAATGCGAGAGCAAGCAAATAGGCTTGCCAAGGAAAACTCTCCCCCAGAGTTCTGAAGCCATAAAAACCGCCTCCCGAGTAACGTGGAGGCGGTTCGTTCAACTTACTTCTCGAACAAAAATGAAGCAATCCTGGGCGGCTTGTCCACGTCTGCTTCGTGCCACAACTCCTCGAAGCGGACCAACTTGAGTCCATGCCCCGAGGCGGTGTTGATGAACTCCGAGATGTGATGCACGAAGGCGTCCACTTCGACGGTGGATTCTCCGCGCTCAAAGCGGGCCCTGGAGCCCCGATATTGCTTGAAGGGATGCAGTTCATTGATCAGGAAGATCCCGCGCGGTGAGAGGACGCGCGCTGCCTCGCTAAAAATGTGCGACAGGTCTGCGATATGTTCCAGCACCAGATTGCAGGCAATCAGGTCGTAGGCGGAATCGACGCACGGCCAGGGCTGGGTCAGGTCAGCCGCCTCGAAGCGGATGTTCCCCGCTTGCGCCTTTAATCTGGCCTTCTCGAGCATGCCCTGTGAAAAATCCAGCGCGTGGACTGCGTCTGCAATCTGGGCGAAGAAGATGGTATTTTTGCCTGTGCCGCAGCCCAGCTCCAGCATGGACTTGAAGCGCCGTCCTGTCAGCGCCGCGCGCGTGGCCTGCGAGTCCAGGTCGCGGGTCAGGTTCTGGTCGGCGTCGTAATTTTTGGACCATTCGTCGTAGGCGTCTTGAATGCTCATGGACTGCTCAGCCCCTATACAGCGGGTTGTATAGATACTTCTCCATATCGTCCGCGCGGATGGCCTGATTCTCGGCGGGGATGAAGACCGTCTCGTCGCGCATACAGTAATACAACTGTTC
>CALLJA010000460.1 GCA_938008865.1 uncultured Anaerolineales bacterium | reverse complement strand
CGCGGCCCGCAGATCATCCTCTCGCGCGCGCATCGCAATTTCCTGCGCCGCCTGCTCGAGAATGAAGTCCCCGAGATCTATCACGGTATCGTTGAGATCCGCGCCATCGCGCGCGAGCCCGGCGCGCGCGCCAAAGTGGCCGTCTCGGCCACCCAAGCGGGCGTGGACCCGGTCGGCGCGTGCGTTGGCATCAAGGGCGTGCGCATCCAGGCCATCGTCAAGGAACTGCACGACGAGAAGATCGACATCATCCAATGGGACCAGGATCCCGTGGTCTACATTTCCAAGGCCATCAGCCCGGCCCGCGTGACCGGCGTGTACCTCAACGAAGTCGAGGGCGCGCGCACGGCTACCGTGGTCGTGCAGGAAGACCAGCTCAGCCTGGCCATCGGCCGCGACGGGCAGAACGCCCGCCTGGCCGCCAAGCTGACCGGCTGGCGCATCGACATCAAGTCGCTGACCGAGGCCGCCGGCGACGCGCTCACCAAGTTCAGCGGCGACCCCGATCTGGCCGCCCTGCTGCCCACTCTGGCCGAAGTTGCCCCACAGGTGAGTGAGATTTTGGCCAAGAAGGCCGAGAACCGCCCCGTCACCCCCGAGGAATACAGCACCCTGGGCCAGTTCGTGGACAGCCTCGAACGCCGCACCAGCCGCGTGCGCGAGGAAGCGGTCCGCGTCGAGGACGAGACGACCGCCGCCGCGCGCGCCAGCGTGCCCGCTGCCGCCTTCCAGATGCCGCTCGAACAGGCCGGACTCAAGGAACACGTTTTCAATATCCTCACCGAGGCGGGTTTCGAAACCGTCGGCGACCTGCTGATGGCCTTCAACACCGATTCGAACCGCGTGCTCGGCCTGCCTGGCGTGGGCCCCAAGGCCATGCAGAATATCGAAGAGACCCTGGCCACGCTCAACTTCCCCGAGCCTGAGCCCGCCCCCGAGGCCGCCGCTCCTGCCGTGGAAGCGGTCCCGTCCGAGGCCCCCGCCGCCGTTGTGGAGGAAACTCCCGCCGCCGCTGAGACACGGAAGGAAGCCAAGCCCTCCAAGGCCAAGGCCGCCGAGGAACCCGAGAGTGAATTTGCCAAGGACGGCGTCTCGCTCGACGACCTCTTCAGCATGAAGCCCGAGATATTCTCCAGCACGCCCCCCTCCGAAGAGGACGCGAACGCCGCCAAGAAGGGCGGAAAGAAGGCCAAGAAGGGTAAGAACGTCGAACTGGAATTCGACGAAAATCTGGGCGAAGTCGTGGGCCGCAAGCGCCACAAGCGCGGCGCCGACGAGTGGACCGAAGAATAACGTGAATTTTCCTGGTTCCCTGTCTCCGCGTGGAGGCGGGGAATCGGGGTTTTGTGAACAAGGTGCCTAAGAAACCTGTCCAGCGCGTAAAACATATCCCCCAGCGCACCTGTGTGGGCTGCCGCACGGTTCTGCCCAAACGACAGATGCTCCGCCTGGTGCGGACGGCTGAGGGGATTCAGGTGGACCCTACCGGCAAACTGGCCGGGCGCGGGGCTTACCTGCACGACCGCCGCGAATGCTGGGAGCGCGCTCTCAAAGGCGCGCTGGCCCACGCCCTGAAAGTGGAACTCTCCGCGGCGGACCGTGAACGACTAGAAGGTTTTCTCAACTCGCTCCCGCAGGATGAGGAGCGCGGCGGGTCTCCGCATGTGAACGATTAGCCCCCTCGCTCACAGGTCCCGCCAGCGGACGAACAGGCCGAGCGCCTTCCGCCCGCATCAGATATTCTTGAAGGAGGTGGCCCATGAGCGACAACGGACGTAAGATCGAAGTTCCGTCGAGCATCGTCATTCGTGACCTTGCGCAGAAGATCGAAAAAAGCCCCATCGAAATCATCAAAAAATTGATGACGAACGGCGTCATGGCGACCATCAATCAGACAGTGGATTTTGACACTGCCGCGATTGTGGTGGCCGAATATGGTTTTGAGGCAGTTCCCGAGGCCGTGGAAGAGGAAAAACCCGAGGAAACGGGCGAAATCCCGCTCTGGCGTCAGGTCATCGCCAAGGAAGACGCCGCCGCGCTCAAGAGCCGTCCGCCGGTGCTGACCATCCTCGGCCACGTGGACCACGGCAAGACCAGCCTGCTGGACGTGATCCGCTCGGAGCATGTCGCCGAGGGCGAAGCGGGCGGCATCACCCAGCACATCGGTGCGTACCAGGTCGAGTTGAAGGGACGGCTGCTCTCGTTCCTCGATACGCCCGGTCACGCGGCCTTCACGGCCATGCGCGCGCGCGGAGCCCAGGGCGCGGACATCGTCATCCTGGTGGTGGCCGCCGACGACGGCGTCATGCCGCAGACCCGCGAGGCCATTGCACATGCCAAGGCGGCGCGCGTGCCGATCATCGTGGCGCTCAACAAGATCGACAAACCCAACGCTAATCCCGACCGCGTCAAGCAGCAGCTGGCCGAGGTCGGACTCGTCCCCGACGAATGGGGCGGAAACACCATGGTCATCCCCGTCTCGGCCAAGCAGAAGATCGGCATCGACGACCTGCTCGAAGCCGCCCTGCTGGTGGCCGACAACACCGACATCCGCGCCAACCCGAACGGCAAGGTGATCGGCACGGTCATCGAAGCCGAAGTGGACAAGACCCGCGGCACGGTCGCCACGCTGCTGGTCCAGAACGGCACGCTCGAAGCGGGCTCCATTGTCGTGGCGGGAACCGCCTACGGCAAACTGCGCGCCATGACCGACTACAAAGGCAAGCCTGTGCGCAAAGCGGGCCCGTCCACCCCAGTGGCGGTGCTCGGCCTGAACGGCGTCCCGGCCGCAGGCGACGTCTTCCGCGTGGTCGACTCGGAGCGCGAGGCGCGCGAGACCGTAAATGAACGGTTGGAAGCCGCCAAGGCCCGCGCCAACGAGAAGAAGGTCTCTCTCGAAGACCTGTTCGCCAGCTTCCAGGCGGGCGAGGCGCGCGAACTGAACCTGATCGTCAAGGCTGATGTGCAAGGTTCGCTCGAACCGATCATGTCCGAGTTGGAAAAACTCGGCAAGGGCGAGATCGGCATCAAGATCCTGTATGCCGAAACGGGCAACATCGGCGAGAACGACGTGATGCTGGCCTCGGCCTCGAGCGCCATCATCATCGGCTTCAACGTCCAGGCCGATGTGCCCGCCCGCCGCCTGGCCGAGAAGGAAGGCGTGTCACTGCGCCTGTACGAGATCATTTATCGCATGACCGAGGACATCGAGAAGGCTCTCAAGGGCATGCTCGAACCCGCCATCGTGGAAAAAGTGCTCGGCCGCGCCCAGGTGCTGGCTGTGTTCTCGGCCTCCAAACTCGGCAAGGTGGCAGGCTGCAAGGTCACCGAAGGCGAACTGCGCCGCAACGCCCGCATCCGCCTGTTGCGCGGCGGAGACATCCTCTACGAAGGCGACCTGGCTTCCCTGCGCCATGAGAAGGAAGACGTGAAGGAAATGCGCACGGGCTTCGAGTGCGGCGTCGGCTTCAAAAGTTTCAGCGACATCCAGGTCGGCGACCAACTGGTATGTTACGTCATGGAAAAGTCGTCATAAAATCAAGGAACAGGGCGGGATGAACTCCCGCCCTACAATATCCCATGCCATCAGGAATTCGACTCCAACGCATTGCGGACCGTATCCGCCAGGAACTCTCGGAAATGCTCATCCGCGAGTTGAGCGACCCGCGCCTGAGCATGATCTATGTCACCGACGTGCGCGTGGACCGCGAACTGGCCTACGCCGATATCTACGTCTCGGCTGTCGAAGGCCAGGAACGCAGCAAGGAAGTGTTGGCCGGGCTGGAGAGCGCCAGCGGATTCATCCGCCGCGCTCTGGCCGCCCGTGTGGATCTGCGCGTTTTTCCGCGCCTGCGCTTCCACTGGGACCCCACGCCCGAACACGCCGACCACATCGAACAGGTGCTGGCTGACCTGCGCAAGAAAAGCGAAACTCAAAAAGGAAAATAGCGTTATCACTATTGCACATGCATAATTCGTTCATTGGCGCAGAAAACAGCCCGCCCGCCGATAACCTAACAATTATGCAAGGATATCTTCAAAACTCGTGCAGACGCGTTAGTGTAAAATCAAACCATGCAAATTGAGCTCATCAACGAGATAAAAGGTCGCCTGGCAAATGCCAGGCGGATTGTCATTGCCTCCCACGTCCGCCCGGATGGCGACGCGGTCGGCTCCCTGCTGGGACTGGGATT
>CALLJA010000459.1 GCA_938008865.1 uncultured Anaerolineales bacterium | reverse complement strand
ACCCCGTGGACATCTGCTCGAAGATCACTGCCGAGCCTGTCTGCCGCCGCAACTCCTACGCCTGCGTGTGGGATGACAAGAACGACAAGTGCGAGTTGAAGCCGTAATAAGGCCCAACAACAGAAGTCGTCAGACACCAGATAAAAAACGAGCGGACTCAACCGAGTCCGCTCGTTGCATTTTGGGGTCGGAATCATTGCTCCGATTTTTACCTGCCTGCCTTGGCTTCCTTTTCGGCCAGGGTAATGGCTTCTTCGAGGATGGCCAGGCCCTCGTCCACCTCGGATTTGGAGATGGAGAGCGGCGGCGCAATGCGGATGACCGACTTGCCGCACGAGAGCATCAGCAGGCCGCGCTCGAAGGCCAGGTCCACCACGCGCTCGGTCAGGTCGCCCGCGGGTTCCTTGCTGACGCGGTCCTTCACGAATTCCACGCCGATCATCAGGCCGATGCCGCGCACGTCGCCAATGGACGGATGGCGGCCCTGGATCTCGGTTAGCGCATCGAGAGTGTACTGGCCCACTTCGGCGGCGTTCTGCATGTACTCGGTCTCGATCAGTTCGATGGTCGCCAGCGCGGCGGCGCAGGAGATCGGGTTGCCGCCGTAGGTATTGCCGTGCGCGCCCTTCTCCCAGTCCATGATCTCGCGGCGGGCGATGCATGCGCCGAGCGGCATGCCCGAGGCGATGCCCTTGGCCGAGGTGACGATGTCGGGCTCCACCCCAAAGTGCTCGATGGCCCACCACTTCCCCGTGCGGCCCATGCCCGATTGGACCTCGTCCACGATCAGCAGGATGTCATACTTGTCGCACAGTTCGCGCAGGGCGGGGTAGAAGCCCGCGGGCGGGACGATGTATCCGCCCTCGCCCTGAATGCTTTCCACCAGGATGCCCGCCACTTCCTCGGGCGGCAGGATATGGCCGAGAATCTGTTCCTCGATGTAGCGCACCACGGTCTCGCCCTCATCCTCGCCCTTGCGGCGTTCCAGCATCGGGCGGTACGGGTTCGGGTAGGGCGCGTGCAGCACACCGTTCATCAGCGGATAGAAGCCCTTGTGATATTTCGGCTTGCTGGCGGTGAAGGTCACCGCGCCCATTGTGCGTCCGTGGAAGGCCCCCGTGAAGCCGATGAAATTGCTGCGACCCGTGTGATAGCGGGCCAGTTTGATGGCCGTCTCGACCGCCTCGGTGCCCGAGTTGGTCATGAACGATACGCCGTAGTCGTCGAATGGGGCGATCTCGGCCAGCTTCTCGCCAAGCTGGATCCACTTCTCGTGATAGAAATCAGATGAAATGTGAATGAACTTTTCGGCCTGATCCTGGATGGCCTTGACCACCTTGGGGTGCGCATGACCCGTCGAGTTCACGGCGATGCCCGCCATGAAGTCGAGGAAGCGGTTGCCGTCCACGTCCCACACCTGGCTGCCTTTGCCGTGATCCATCGCGAAGGGGTATCCGCGCGGGTACGACGGCGAAATGACAGCAGAGTCGCGCTTGATTAGCGCGCGGGTCTTGGGGCCTGGCAGTTTCATTGGTTCCATGAAAAATCTCCTTTTTGTCGGTTGTCGCAATTGCGAGGGGACGGAGGATGCTCCCGCTAGGGAGTTGGGCGCGGAAGCCGCGCCGCTGCATCGCGAAGAAGTGTCCCCGTCTCGCTGTATTTTTTAATCTGACCTCGGGCCTGCTCCCGTTTCAGGAGCCGATTCTTCCACTCGGCCGCTTCGGTTGCGCCCCTCAGGGCGGGTCCTCTTCGGAGATGCGCGCCAGGGCCAGTGCGCCCAGCAGGCCCGCATCATCGCCCAGCGCGGCGCGGGTGATGACCAGCCGTTCCAGGTAGCGCGGATGAAAAACCCGCTTGCGCAGGCTTTCTTCGAACGGCACAAACAGCAGGTCGCCCACCTGCGAGACCCCACCGCCGAAAATCAACGCCGAAGGATCGAAAGTGTGCAGGAAATTGACCACGGCAATGCCAAGGTAATCGCCCGCGCGCTCGAAGGCCGAGAGGGCCAGTTCATCGCCCTGGCGGGCTGCTTCTGCGATCTGATAGGTGGAAAGCGCGGGGTCTGCCTTCAGGCTGGACTTCGCGCCTGCCTGGATTTGCTCATTGACGTACCGCGCGATAGCGCGCCCCGAGGAGAGCGCCTCGATGTGACCTGGCGCCCCGCACGAGCAGGGCGGACCATTGGGGTCCACGGTAACGTGACCCAGTTCCGCGGCCAGGCCGTGATAGCCTTCCAGCAGGCGTCCGTTGCAGATTACGCCGCCGCCGATGCCCGTGCTGATGGTCAGGTACAGCAGGTCGTCGTGGCCGCGTCCCGCGCCGTATTTCCACTCGCCCAGCGCCGCCAGATTGGCGTCATTGTTGAGGTAGACGGGCACGCCGAAGCGTTCGGCCAGTTTGGGGCCGACGGGGAAATTCTGCCATTCGAGGATATTGGGGGTGTTGAGGATGATCCCCTGATGCAGGTCGAGCGCGCCTGGCACTGCCATGCCAATGGCGGACACGTCCCCGTCGGCGGGCCAGACGGCTTCCACGGCCTGGACGAGACGGTCGAATACGCCTGGTTTCAATCCCTCCGAGGGGACACGATGGTGCTTGACGGGAGTGGTCTGGTCGGGCGCGTAGGCAGCCACGCGGATATGCGTGCCGCCGATGTCCACGGCGATGACGAGGCTCATGCCCGCAATTATAACCGAGGCCGCTGGGCGGGGCATCACGCGGCGGACGTGCTGAATCTCACGATTTTAGATATAGGATCGACAACAAAACGGCATGTGCGGCGATAACTATTTTTCGCTAATTCTTTTCAGGGTCGATCAGCAGAAGTAAATCCTTCAAGTAGCGCTCGGATATCTCGATGATGACCACATCGGGTTTCTGCTCGTCCACCCACGAGAGACTCCACAATCCGCCCGCGATGTAGTTCTGGACGTATACCCCGTAGCTGAAATGCTCTCCCAGCAGCGGGATGACGCGGAAGAAGAATGAGTCGTGGTAGAGCACCAGGCGCGGCAGGCTGGAATCGGGGTTGTAGGAGAACATCAATTTGCGCCCGCCGACGGTCACATTTTTATAGGTGGTGTGGGTTTCGAAATTCGGCGCGAGTTGCAGTTTGGATTCCTCATACAGGGCGGTGCCCATGTTGCCCGCCAGGTCGAGTTGTTCGGGCGCGCGCGTCGTCATCTTGAAATCGGACAGCGGGCGCGGGCCGAGGCTGGGCTGGGTCTTGTGCAGTTCGTCCAACAGGGCGGCGTAGGCGATGTATGCGCCGTAGTCGTTCCAGTGCGTGTCGGTGGCGTAGTAGATCTCGCGTTCAGCCTTGGCGGCCAGCAGCGCGGGACGCAGGTCGAGCAGCTGGGTCTGACCATGTGCTTGCAGGTAGGCGCTCAACTGCTCCAGTTTGGAGGTTTCGCCGATGACGGGCACCTGCGGCGGGACGCGCTCGGGGTAGATGGTGTTCTTGTTGGGCGGCACGACCACAACCAGCCTGACGCCCCGCTCGGCGTAGCGGGCCGCAAGTTCATCCAGGCCTGTCTGAATGCGGACCAGTTCCTGGGCGCTGAACAGGTCGGCTTTCTGGTAGTCTTCGATGTCGCTCTCGGCGGTGTAGACCAGCCAGCCGTCCTGGCCCACGATGACCTTGGGGAAGACGCGGTCGCCGAGCAGCACGCGCAGGCGTACGGTCCAATCGATCAGTTGTCCGCGCGGATAGAAAGATTCTTCGATGGCGTGCGGGTCGAGGGCCAGGGTCCGCAGGGGAATCAGCAGCAGCCCGAGGAAGAGGATAATAAAAAAGATGGGATAGTATTTCTTGACCATGCTAGAAATTCCCGTAGATGCCAGGCAGGAACTTGCTGCTGGTCAGCATGCCGACGGACAAGACGAAGAGCGCCAGCAGCAGCGCGTCACCAGCGACTGTCAGCGGAAAGGCCAGGCGCGGATATTTTTCGGCCTGCTTCTGGAACCAGGCGCCGACGGGCAGCGACAGGGCCAGCGCCGCGGCAAAGGCCAGTACGAAGGACGGCTCGATGAACGGCAGGGGCGTGGTCTCGCTGAAGGGAAGTTGCAGCGCGCGCGGGGCGCGCCCAAACAGCAGCCGCAGAAAGCCGAACGCATACTCCAGGCTGGGCGCGCGGAAGAAGACCCAGGTCAGCAGCAGAGCCGAGAGCGTGTACAGGTGGCGGACGGGTTGCAGCCAGTCCGCTTTCAGCCAGCGGTTGAGGAACAGGCCCTCGAGCACCAGGAAGAGTCCGTGCAGCAGGCCCCAGACGACGAAGCCCGCCGTCACCCCGTGCCACAGGCCCGTGAGCAGGAAGACGACCAGGATGTTGAACGATTGCCCCACCACGGGCAGGCGCCTGCGCTCGAGCGGATAGAAAATGTAATCGCGGAACCAGGTGGAGAGCGAGATATGCCAGCGCCGCCAGAAGTCGCCGATGCTTTGCGCAATGTAGGGATAGTTGAAGTTCTCGACGAAACGTAATCCCATCATCGCGGCCAGGCCGAGGGCCATGTCGGTGTAGCCCGAGAAATCGAAGAAAATCTGCAGGGCGTAGCCGAGCAGCGCCAGCCAGGCCCAGGTGGGTGTGGACGCTTCCACGGGCAGGGCAAAGACCGCATTGACCGTGGTCGCCAGCACATCGGCGATCAGCACCTTTTTGGCGAAGCCGCGCAGGAAGCGGCGCGCGCCGTCAGCGACCTGTCCTGTGTCGAGCGCGGGCGAGGGCAGCGACTCGGCCAGGGTACGGTAGCGGACGATGGGTCCGACCAGCAGTTTGGGGAAGAGTAGCACGTAAAAGGAGAAGGCGACCAAATTCCGCTCGGGTCTGATCGTCCCTTTGTTCACGTCGAGCAGGTAGGAAATGAGTTGAAAACTGATATACGACAGACCCAGTGGAAAGGTCAGCGCCGATAGCCACTCGCTGAGGCGCGTTGGAAAGTAGGGGGCCAGCCCAAGGAACAGATCCAGGCCGTAGGCGGCGAACAACTTGAAGAAGACCAGCAACCCCACATTGACGAGTAGCCCCAAAGGCAGGAGCCATTTTGCGGGTTTTTCTTTCAGGCGCAATCCCAGCCAGTAGTTGAAGAGGATCAGGCTCACCATCCACAGCAGGTTGGCGGCGCTGCCCCAAGCATAGAACAACAGGCTTCCCAGAATCCCCACCACGGGCCGCCAGCGCGGCTGGGCAAGGAAGTAAGTAATGAGGAAAATGGGCAAGAATAAGAACAGGAACAGTGCGGTATTGAAATTCATGCAGCCTCAGGCGCAATTATAAATTACCCCTGACCGTATTTTCCGTTTTCCCTGCCCTGCTTTTTTAGACGTTCCCCCCGCTTCCGAAAAAACGCAAATTGCGGCCGCGCTGGGTATAATGGACGGGCTATTGCCATGAAACCATCTAACTTCCTTCAACGCATCCAGACCCTGCCCGTGCTGCTGCTGATTCTGGTCAACGTGACCGTTGGCCTGTTCACCTTCCGCGATTACGGACTCTCGATCGACGAGCCTTATTTCTACGGCTATGCCGACGCCATCGGTTATGCCTACAACCCCGCCAATTGGTTCAGCGGACACTTCGACCTGGAGGCCAACGCCTACGGCCCCAGCCCGTGGGATCACCGCAATCGCGGACCCGCCTATCTGCTGTTCGCGCGCGGACCCGCTCACCTGCTGCAAGCCCTGGGCCTGGACCAGGCCTCGGCCTGGCACCTGGTCAACTTCCTGGCATTTCAGGTGGCGGTGTATTTCTTCTATATCCTGGCCCGCCGCTGGATGGGGCGCTGGGCGGCGCTGTTCGCGACGGCTTTTTTTGCGTGGCAGCCTGTGTTGTGGGGACATGCCTTCATGAACCCCAAAGACCCCTCTTTCCTGCTTTTCTTCCTGCTTTCGCTGGAGTTCGGCCTGCGCATGGCCGACCATCTGGCTGGCGCCCCTGCCGATGAGAGGCCGCTGCAAACACTCAAGCACGTTATCTTCCCTGCGGTCCTACTGGGATTGTCCACCAGTATCCGTATTTTGGGGCCGTTGGCGGGGATGCTGGTCGGTCTTTATTTCCTGTTGTTGAAGAAACCCGGGCGCACAGGCTGGTTCCTGCTTTACGGACTGATCGCCATCCTGGTGATGTTTGTCTCATGGCCGTACCTGTGGGAAAACCCCATCCAGAACTTTATCGGCACGTTGACCTTCATGGCCGACAACCCGACCACCCTGCGCGTGCTGTTCAATGGCGAGTTATACCGCGCCGACCAACTTCCGACACGCTACCTGCCCGTGATGATGTTCCTCACGCTGACCGACTTCACCTGGCCGCTGGCGCTGCTGGGTGGAGTGGTCGCCGTCGCGCGCGCGCGCAAACACGAGATCGAGTGGAAAAGCCTGCTGGCTGCGTTCCTGTGGCTGGTCATCCCGTTGGGTTATGCGTTATGGAAGAAGCCGCCCATGTACGATGGTTTTCGCCATTTCATGTTCATCGTCCCGCCGTTATTCATCCTGGCAGGCCTGGGGGCCGAGGCGCTCTTCCGCTGGAGCAAACCTGTTTGGGCGCGCGTAGCGCTGGCTTTCGTCCTTCTGCTTCCCGCCTTCCTTGCGGATGTTTACCTGCATCCGTATCAGTACACCTATTACAATTTTTTCATTGGCACCACGCATGGGGCTGCTTATCGTTATGAGACCGATTACTGGTTGACCTGTTATAAGGACTCTCTGGAATGGATCAACCAGCAGCCTGCCGCGGAGTTGCGCGTGTTCGTCAACCGTGAAGGCAGCATCGCCCAATACTATGCCAGGGATGGCGTGCAAGTGATTGACCTGGGGCGTTCGAAGGCGATTCAGCCGCAGGCAGGGGATTATCTCCTGTTGAGTTCTCGCGCCGACCCTGGCATTCATAGAAATGTCGAGGCGGGGTCGTTTTTTGTCGAACGGCTGGGAGCCGTGTTCTGTGTGGTACAAATAAATCAATGATCACGCATCGAGACCGTATCCAAATGTGTATTGCGGGTGAGCTGCCCGACCGA
>CALLJA010000458.1 GCA_938008865.1 uncultured Anaerolineales bacterium | reverse complement strand
GAAATAGATGCCGTCCACTTCGTCCACGTCGGCGGGTGGATGGTGCAGGGATATGAGTTCCTGGTAGGTGTACGCGGTGTACGGCTCTGAGGTCAGGCGTCCATAGAAAGGCACGCCCAGCAGCAATTGCTTCCTCGGGATGTCGTTGATCGTGAAGGTGTTCAAATCTTCCACGGCGGCGTTATAGGTGGAATGGTAATTTCCGCGGTCGTATGACATGACGTGGATGCGGTCCACGACGGCGAAACGTGAGAGGTCCATCGTGGCGGCATTGTCGGCGCTGAGCGCCACACTGACGGTCAGTCCGCGCTCACCAAAGGCCGCCTTGACCTCGGTCAGCAGGGCGATGTAGTTTTCGAATTCGGTTTCATTCTGTGGAAACTCCCAGTCGAAATCCACGCCGTTGAGTTGATGTTCTTCCGCAAACCCCAGCAAGTTTTGGACGAAACGCGCGCGCGCCGCAGGCTTGGCCGTCATCGGCGCGAAGCCCGCCGACCGCTCCCAGCCGCCGACGGTGAGATGCAGCCGCGTGCCATATTCGGCTTTCATGGCCCGTAGCGCCCGCCAGGTGTCCTCGCTCAAGCGCGAAACGTCCAGCGTCCCATCGGGGCGCGGCTCGACGGAGAAGTAGACCAGGTCTGTCAGACAGGCTCCCCACTCAGGGTTCAGGGTCCGATACTCGGGCAGGTAGCCGAGGATGACGAAGCCCACGGGCAGGATTCCCGGGCAGATGCCCTCGGGCGTGGCGGTGACGGGATTCGGCGTGGGCGATGGGCGGACCGTCAAAACGGGGACAGGCGAGGACGGGATGGGCGGGGTGGGGGTGGGCGTCGTCGCGCAGGCCGCCAGCAGGGACAGGGTCAAGAGGATGGGAATGAGTCGCATGTCCACATTATAATTAAGCCATGCTCCGTCCAACCGACTTGATCCTGGTTTGTTTGCTGCCTTCGCCGCGTGACCTGGAATTGGCGCGGCTGTTGGGCTGGTACCGCATCCCGCTGCGCACCGCCCCGAAAGTCGTGGCCGTCGATTACCTGGCCTTCTACCAGACCTCCGCCTTTGGCGAGCGCGGCGGGCAGGTCGAATACGTGGCCCCCGTGCGCGGACATGAGTTGACCACGCGCGGCGAGTTGTTGCGCGATGAAGCCGACCATCCCCGCGCGCGCGAGGAGTATTACAAGATTCAGTTGGGTGCGTTGGAGAAACTGCCTCAGCCCATCCACGCCGACAAGTGGAAGCGGCTGACCTTCCTGTATTCGACGGGGGAATATCTGCTCAATGCGAAGACATTGAACGACCTGGTGGTGGCGGGCGAGGAACGCCTGCTCTTGTGGAAATCTTTGCGCGAACGCGCCGAGCACGAACAACTTTACAAAGTGGACCTGCCCGAAGCGGATATCCCGCCTGAGGTGTTGATGGCGCTGCTGGGGATCAAGGAAGAAAAGGCAGGCTACGACCCGTCGAGCTATGATTGATGATGACTGTTGAAATGTGGTTTGTCGCGGCTGTCATTCTCCTGCCATTGTTGCTGGTCCTGTTGGGCCGTTGGCGGGTGGACCTGGCCGCGTTGTTCATGATCGTGGCGCTTGGGCTGGGACAATTCCTCGGCCTGAACGTGTTGAGTGATTCGCACACGTCTGCCGATGTGCTGCTGGCCATCTCTGGACTCAGCCAGCCCGTGGTGACGACACTGGTGGGCCTGTTCATCCTGACGCAGACGCTTTCGGCCAACGGTGTGATGTTGTGGCTGGGTCAGCGCCTGGCAGGCATGGGCGCGGATTCCGAGTCGCGGCTGGCTTTTTTGTTCACGTCCATTTCGGCGACGTTGTCACTGTTGATGAACAATGTGGCGGTGGGGGCATTGCTATTGCCGAGCGCCATGCAGGTCTCGCGCAAGGCGCGCGTCCGCCCGAGCCGTCTGTTGATGCTGATCGCCTTCGGCACTGCCCTGGGAGGGATGGCCACGTATTTCACCACTGCCAACATCGTGCTCAGCGATCTGTTGACAGTGGCAAATCCGCCGCAGGCTCCGCTGGGAGTCTTGTCGTTTGCCTCGGTGGGCGGGTTGGCTGCCGTGGCGGGCATCGCCTACCTGACCTTCATCGGGCGGCGTTGGCTGCCCAATCGCGACCCGGGTCCCGAGCAGGCTATCGCACGGCGCGGCAGCGACGAACTGGAGACTCTCTATGCGTTGGGGGAACGCCTGTGGGAGGCGCGTCTCTCGCAGAACTGCCAGCTTTCGGGGCGAACCCTGAAGCAGGCCCGCATCGGCGAGCGTTTCGGGCTGGCGGTCATCGCCATCTGGCGTGGGCGGCAGGCCATCTTCTCGCCCGACGCCGACGAACGCCTGCAGGACGGAGACATGCTGCTCATCGTGGGCCGCGAGGAACGTGTGGCGCAATTGAAGAAACTCGGCTTTCAGGTTGGGCGCGAGACTCAGGCCATCAGTCAATTCGAAGTGACCCTGATCGAGTTGATTCTCGCGCCGCATTCTGCGTATGCGGGCAAGACCGTCAAGCAGATGAACTTCCGTCGTAAATACGGATTCACCGTGGTGGCCGTCCTGCGGCGCGGACGCAGTTACCGCACCGACGTGGGCGACATCCAACTCGAGTTGGGTGATTCACTCCTGATGATCGGCCCGCAGGCGCGCGTCCGCGACCTGCGCATCAACCCCGATATCATCCCGCTCGAAACGGAACCCGTCTATCGCGCCGTCCCGCGCCGACGTGCGGTCATCAGTATTTTGATCTTCCTGGCGGCTATCGTCTTTGCCTTGTTGGGCGTGCCCGTCTACCTCTCGGTTCTGGCGGCGGCGGTGTTGGTGCTGTTGCTCGGATTCCTGCCGATGCAGGAGGCCTATCGCTCGGTCGAGTGGCAGGTGATCTTCTTCATTGCGGGCATGTACGTCGCCAGCCTGGGGATGGTCCACACGGGCTTGGCCGACCTGGTGGGGCGCACCGTGCTGGCGGTGGTCGGGCATCCGAGTCCGCTGGGACTGGCTGCGGCGGTCTTTCTGCTTGCGGCGGGCTTGACGCAGTTCATGGGCAGCCAGGCGACGGCCTTCGTGGTTGGGCCAATCGCTATCAGCGCAGCCATCCACCTCGGCGTGAATTCACAGGCAATTGCAGTTTCGACTGCACTGGGCTGTTCGGCCTCGTTTCTCACGCCCATCTCACACCCTGTCAACGTCATCATGATGGGCCCGGGTAACTATCGCGCAGGCGACTTCCTGCGCGTGGGCATGGGGCTGATGCTGGTCGTGTTCCTGGCCATGCTGGCAGGGATGGTATTATTCTGGAGACTCTAGGAGACCTATGAAAACACTCATCAAGAACGGGACTCTC
>CALLJA010000457.1 GCA_938008865.1 uncultured Anaerolineales bacterium | reverse complement strand
GATTCCACCCCGTTTTTGGACCGTGGATTAGAACAACATAACAGTTTGTTTAGTGTTGCCTTTTTGCCATTGAAATTCTGGCCATGGACTCGGTATACTGAATGTGCAAGCTGCAGCAGCCATTCCAGAAAGGAGAAACCATGGCAAATCATATTGGTATCTGGATCGACCGCAAGCAGGCAGTGATGGTCATCCTGGACGAGCAGGGGGAGCAGATCAGGCGGCTGGTTTCGGGGGCAAGCAAACGCGTTCAAACGGACAGGAAGGTGCGCTCCAAGAATCCCAATGGGACGCAGCCCCTGCCCGCCGAAGATCGAAAGGACAGGCAGTTCCTCGAAAAACTCAACCAATACTACGAGACCATCAGCACCTCCCTGCGCGACGCGGCTTCCGTGTTCATCTTTGGCCCGGGCGAAGCCAAATTGGAATTGGAACGGAGACTCGCCCGCCAGAAGGCCGCCCCACCCATCGTGGCGGTCGAGGCCGCGGACCGCATGACCGAGCGGCAGATCGCCGCCAAAGTCCGCAAAGTGTTCAAACAATAGAATAGCCAATCGGCTCCCGTGCGGGAGCCGATTTTTTTGTTCTTCAGGATCTAGTGGGCAAAGGCCCCTCTTACCACAGAGGCCACGGAGATTTTTTAGTGGTTTTTCTCAGTGAACTCCGTGATCTCTGTGGTGAAATTTGGGATCATCCTACAAACCCAATGAGCCGATTTTTTTCGCTCGTATACCACAGGTATCATATAATCGGAACATGCGCGCAAAATTTCCAACTACTGTCCATCTTTTCTTCTTTCGCGGCGACAAGGTTCTGCTGCTGCGCCGCTTCAATACTGGCTACCGCGACGGTTGGTACAGCGTCCCGGCCGGACACCTGGATGGCGGCGAGACGGTTCTGGCCGCCGCTGTCCGCGAGGCGCGGGAGGAGGTCGGGGTGGGAATCGACCCGTCGACGCTGACTTTTTCCAGCGTGATGCATCGCAACGAAGGCGACGAGCGCATCGACTTCTTCGTCCACGTCCATGTCTGGGAGGGCGAACCCGTCAACGCCGAACCCGACAAGTGCGACGAACTGCGCTGGGCCCCGCTCGACGCGCTGCCCGAAAACCTGATCCCATATGTGCGGCGCGCCCTCGAAAACCACGCCAACGGCGTCCGCTTCGACGAATTCGGCTGGTGATGCGGTAAGAACAATGCACTACTGACAGGCGCGGGGGAATCCTTATACTGTGTACATTCGCAGAAAAGGAGCCTTAACGATGGATTTCAATCTTTTATTCGGTTCGAGCATGATCCTTACGGTCGTCCTGGTCGCGATCTCGCTCTTATGCACGTTCGTGATCGTAGCCGCCTCCATTGCCGTGCCCTTCATCCTCATGCGTAACAACCAGAAGCGCGCGCAAGAACTCATGGCCGTCGGCACCCAGGGAGAGGCCACTGTGCTGGCCTTGCAGGATACGGGCATGTTCATCAACAACAACCCGCGCGTCAGCATGTTGCTGGAGATCCGCGTGGGGAACCTGGCCCCGTATCAGGTCCAGAAAGTGGTCACCATCCCGATAATCCGCCTCTCGCAGATCCAGGTCGGGGCCGTGGTGCCCGTCATGGTGGATATGTCCAATCCCACCCATCCCGATAAGGTCGGGCTGCTGCTGAGATAAATCCAATCCGCCAGACATCTGGCGGATTTTTCTTCGCAGTTGCCCTCCGCCGAAAAACGGGGTAACATCGTCGCATGTTTGACCTCGCCAACGCGCGCTTTGCCTTTCTCGACCTGGAAACGACGGGCCTCTCGCCCTGGTTCGGTGACCGTACCTGTGAGGTGGGGATCGTCCTGACCGAAGGTCGGCGGATCAAGTCCACCTATCAGACGCTGGTCAACCCCGAGCGGGAACTGTCCTTCGGGGCCGCCAGCACCAACGGCCTCTCGGACCGTGAGCTGGCCGCCGCACCCCTGTTCCCCGCTGTGGCGGACGCGGTGGAGTCCCACCTGCGAGACGCGGTGGTGGTCTGTCATAACGCCCAGTTCGACCTGCAATTCCTTGATAACGAGTTCCGCCGCCTCGGGCGGGAGATCCAGATCCCCAACCTGGTGGACACCCTGCACCTCGCGCGGACCTGGTTCGAGTTCCCGTCGAACACGCTGGCCTCCATCGCCGACGCGCTGCAGGTCAAACGGGAGAAGGAACATCGCGCCCTGGCCGATGCCATGACCCTGCGGGCGATCTTCTTCCAAATGATGGACGCGCTCAAACCCGAGAACCGTCCGCTGGACGAGTACATCGGCATCTACAACTCGCCCGTCTGGCCGAACGACGGCATCCAACTACCGACCGAACTGGGCGAGGCCATCTACAGCGGACGCCGCATCCATATCACCTACGTGGACGGCGACGGTGAGCGCTCGGAACGCTGGGTCACACCCAAGCAGGTGATGGGTCTGGCCGATTACATCTACCTGATGGGATATTGCCATTTGCGCAACGCCGAGCGCAGTTTCCGCCTCGACCGTATTATCGATGTACAAGTGGAAAAATGAAATTGTAAACAAAACCGCCCCCGTTACACGGGGGCGGTTTTGTTTACCTGCGAGTTGATTGGTAATGACGATCCTTTTCCTTATACATGTTCTGGTCCGCGCGGCCGAAGGTGCGCTCCAGCGACTCGCCGGGCTGGTGGATGGCGTACCCCAGCGACATGCTCATTTCGGGACCCTGGTAATACTTGTTGTTCAGCGGCACTAGCGAGCGGATGCGCTCGAGGGCCTTGAGCATCTGCTCCTCATCGGCTTCACGCAGCAGGACGCCGAACTCGTCCCCGCCGATGCGAGCCAGCACCTCAGCACCCGTGAAAGCGGCCTTCAATACCTCGGCAGCGCGGCGGATGAAGTTGTCGCCCGCCTGATGTCCTAGGCGGTCGTTGACGGCCTTCAGCCCGTTCAGGTCCGCCATAATGAAACCGATGGGCGCATCTTCAGTTTCAGCCAATTGCAGAAGTTGTTCCTCGAAGTAGGCGCGGTTGTACACGCCGGTCAGGATGTCGTGCGTGCCAAGGTAGCGCAGATAATTCTCTGCTTTCTTGCGCAGGGTGATGTCTTGCAAGGCCACCTGTACCCAGCCGAAATCGTCCTCGTGCCCGGGCATGACGCGCACATCCACCACCACATTGATCGGCTCGCCATCCAGCGCGTAGTTGATGCCCTCCTGCTGGTAGGATAGTTTTCCGCTCCACAAGTCGAGCATCTCGTGGACGAAGTGCTCTTCCATATCGTCGCGGAAGATCTGCCCCAGATTGGCCAGCAAGTGCTCCTGGGAATTCGCCTTGAACAACTCCAGCGTCTTCTGGTTGACGTGCAGCACCTGGAGCAGCCCCATGCAATGGGACACGGTGCCGGGATTTGCCTCGATGTATTCCTTGAGGTCGGTCACGCCCTGGGAGCGCAATTCGTCGAAGTAACGCTTGAGACCGCTGTAATCCTCCTGCCAAAGCGAGATCGGCGCGGACTCGAATAGCGCCTCGAAGCGGCGCTCAGCGCGTTTGAGGGGAGTGATGTCCTCAATGGTGACCAGCACACAGGTCCAGGTTTCTTCGTAGCCAGGCAGGATGCGCCAGTTCAGGCGGATGCTCACAGGCTGTCCCTGCAGCGTGTAGTTGATCCCCTCGCCCGACCAGGTGGTCTCGCCGTTCCACAGGGCGAGCAGCTCGGCGCGGAAGTGTCGGCGCATCTCATCGCGGAAGATGCTGTCTAGGTTATCGAGGATGTCCCGCTTCGATTTCGCGCCAAACATCGCCAGGGTTTGCTGGTTGACATCCACCACGCGGATCAGGCGCATGCAGGTTTCGACTTGTTCAGGATGCGCATCCAGGTAGGCGGCCAGGTCGGTCACGCCTTGTGCGCGCAGGCTGTCGAAGAAGGATTTGATCCCGCTGTAGTCGTCCTCCCAGAGCGAAAT
>CALLJA010000456.1 GCA_938008865.1 uncultured Anaerolineales bacterium | reverse complement strand
AACATCATGGGCTACACGGACGGCGCGGCGCACCCGCATCATTTTAGCAAGACGGTCAACTTCAACCTTGAAACGGGCAAAGAGATCACGCTCGATGAGCTCTTCCTGCCTGGTTCGAATTACCTACAAATCTTTTCCGACATCAGCAAGGCGGACCTGTCCACCCGGGATATTGGCTTCGATGCGACATTCTTCACCGGCGCGGAACCCGCGCCTGAGAATTACAAGAGCTGGAACGTCACCGCCGATGGCCTGCTCATTACCTTCGACGAATATCAGGTTGCGGCCTATGCGGCCGGCCCGCAGACGGTCACGGTGCCGTATAGTGCTTTGAAGGATGTCATCGATCCAAACGGGGTGCTGGGAAAATATATCCGATAATGGCGAATAACAAACGAGCGCATCCACTAAGGATGCGCTCGTTTGTTTTATGCAGCTGTGTTCCAGTGTGCGTATTTGGGATTTTTCCCGCGTACGATGTCATCGAATATCGTGCGTAGCTTCGAGGCGATGGGTCCCATCTCACCGCGGCCTACGGGGCGATGATCGACCCTTGTCGCGACCACCACCTGGGCGGCGGTGCCCGTCATGAACAACTCTTCGGCCAGGAAAATCTCGGTGCGGTCGATGGTGCGTTCCACCACCTGAAGTCCCAGTTCCTTTTGGGCCAGCTCGATGATCGAGCGGCGCGTGATGCCTTCGAGGATGTTGTCGGTGATCGGCGGTGTGACCAGCACCCCGTCGCGCACCATGAAGATGTTCATGGCCGAGCCTTCTGAGACGTGACCGTTATGGTCAAGCACCAGCGCCTCGTCGAAGCCTGCCAGGTTCGCATCCGTTTTGATCAGCGCGGAATTGGCATACGCGCCCGCCACCTTGGCTCGCGCGGGGATGACATTGTCGTCGATGCGCCGCCACGAGGAAAATGTCACGTGCGCGTTGGTGTCGTTCTTGACATACTTGTCAAAAGGCAAAACAAAAATGCTCAGATCATCGCGCAGGTCATGCAGACGCACACCGATGCCGACGTCGGCCTTGTAAATGGTGGGGCGGATGTAAACGTCGCGCTGCCAGTTGTCGGTGTGTAACAGGTCCAGCAACAGTTGCGTCAGGCTTTCTTCATCGTAATCCACCTGCATGCGCAGCATGCGCGCAGAGTTCAACAGGCGTCGGAAATGATCGAATGGGCGAAAGACAAAGAGCTTTTTCTGCTCCTCGTTCCAATAAGCGCGCATGCCGCCAAAAACAGACGTGCCATATAAAAAGGCATGTGACGCGATGCTGACCTTGGCTTCCGAGAAGGGGACGATCTTCCCTTCGAAGAACGCATGACTCTCTCCTGCCACAGAATACCTCCGCGTGAGTGGATTTGCTTGCACCAAAATTATAACCCGCATATGAGACCTCGGAGGTCCGATTCTGTCTCTTGACAGCCCGCTCCGAATCTCGCTATAATCTAATTAGATATTCATCGAATTAGATTTACGGAAGTGAAACATGAACCAAAACCCTGGAATGCTGGATTTTGTCAAAGCCATGTCTGACGCCGACCGTCTGCGGATCATCGGCGTGCTGGCCCAACGTTCCGCGCGTGTAGCGGATGTGGCTGCCGAACTCGGCATGCCCGTCCGCGATGCGTTCGACCATCTGGAATTCCTGCACTTCGTGGGTGTCGTCCGCAAGAACGAGGACGTCTACGAGCTGGACGAGAGCGGCATGGAAGCGCTGTCCAAGCGGCAGTTCGCCAGAGCGGAGCGCGAGAGTTACACACCCGCGCCCGAACTGGATGCGAAGTCTCGCAAGGTGCTGATCTCCCACCTCAACAAGGACGGCAGCATCAAGCAGATCCCCTCCCAGCCTGCCAAGCTGCGCATCATCCTTGAATACCTTGTCACGGCCTTTACGCCTGGCATCAACTACACCGAAAAGGAAGTCAACACCATCCTGCGCCGCTTCCACCTCGACACCTCTGGTCTGCGCCGCGACTTGATCGACTCCAACCTGCTGGCCCGCGAAAGCGATGGGTCGAGATACTGGAGGGTATAGCTTATGTCATTGCGAGGGCGCTCGGTGGTCGAGTAGGGCGAGTGTACTTCTCGCCCGTATCGAGACCCCGCCCGAAGCAATCCCTTGTTTTGATTGGGAGGTTGCTTCGCTGGCGCTCGCAACGACATTCGATACCTGGAGTAAACCATGAGCGAAGAATTAGTCAATTTCTTCAAAGCCCTGGCCGACGCCAACCGTCTCAAGATCGTTGGGTTGCTGGCGCAGCGTCCGTACAGCGTGGAGGAACTGGCCGCCCTGCTCGACCTGAAAGCCTCGACCGTGTCGCATCATCTGGCGCGGTTGGCCGAGGCGGGGCTGGTCAGCGCCCGCACGCAGAGCTATTACAACGTCTATCAACTGGAGAAGGCTGTGCTGGAGAGCAAATCCCGCAGTCTGTTCTCCAGCGAGGACCTTTCCGCCTCTATTGCCGACGTGGACCTCGATGCTTATGACCAGAAGGTCATAAACGATTACGCGCGCAAGGACGGCAGCCTCAAGACCATCCCCGCTCAGCGCAAAAAGTTGGAAGCCGTGCTACGCTACGTGTCCAAATCCTTCAAGGTTGGCAAACGCTACAGCGAGAAACAGGTCAACGAGATTCTGAGCGGCTACCACGAAGACACGGCCACCTTGCGGCGTGAGTTGGTCGGATATGGGTTGATGAAACGCGAAGGCGGTGGGGGGGATTATTGGCGAGAATCGTGAACAGGTAGGGGCGACCCGTCGGGTCGCCCCTACCTGTTATTTCTTGCGCGGGCTGAGGGGAATCAACGCGTCCTTCGTCATCGGCGCGGACAGAGGCTCCGAATCCAATTTCATCACACGGCTGTTGGCGAAGAACCCGAAATCGAACGTAGTCTCGTCGCCTGCCCGTTTGCCAGGCACGGGCATCAGGCGCGCGGTCAGCGGCTTGTCGAGGCGCAGGGCCAGGGCGGAGAGGTCCAGCAATAACGGGGCCAACTGCTCGGCGCGGGTATCGCCTGGCAGCGGCACCGTGTCCAGCCCCGTGCCGCACACCGTCGAGTAGAGTAGCGCATCCTTCACGGTCAGCGTGCCCTCGGCGGCGCGGCGGGCCAGCACCGAGTCTTCGAGCACGGGCTGCATAAATCCGCTGAAGCCTGTGTGCGGGAAATCGGCGCGTTCGATGGCCTCGGTCAGCAGCGCGGCGGCTGCGACGGATCCATGCAGGCCGATCTTCGGGATGCCCATACGTTCGACGGCGCCGCCCAGGGAATGCGCGTCATCGGGGAAGGGCGCCAGCGAGAAGTCGATGCCGCCAAACGGGACGTGCCACAGGCGGGTGGCCGCGACTTTGGCGATGGCCTGCCCATGCCGCTCGATCTCGTGGACCAAAGCCTGGCGGCCGTCTTCGAGGCTGGATGCGCCGCTGAAAGCGTCCACCGCCAAATCTGCTGACTCGACCGCCACCGCGAACATGGGTTCGTCGCCCTCGTGATAGGCAGCGGGGAAGAACGGTGCGCCCGTAGGGACGTTGGCCAGCGCGGCGAAGTTCAGGTTGGCAAAGCCGTTCGGGTCGATGGGCGCACAACGCACGATGACCTCGGCGCAGGCGCGCAGCGCATCCATGTGGATGCCGCGCGCGTCGGCCATCACGGCGCTGAAGAAAATGTTCTGCGAGGCAGCGATGGCTTCGGGGATCAGCTCATAGCTACGCGGCGACTCGGGCAGCGCAGGTCCCAGCGCCGCATAAGCAATATTGAACTCGGGCAGCAGCTTCGAGAGTCCCTCGGCGAACTTCGGCAACTGGCCGATATGACTGCCCAGCAATCGCGGAAACGGCGTGGTCGCCATGTGCGTGGTCTGCACTTCATAGCTTTCAGCCTGAAAGGCGGCCTTGGCCTGCATCAAAAAATCCCCCGCTTGTTGCAGGATTGTATCGTCAAGTGGGA
>CALLJA010000455.1 GCA_938008865.1 uncultured Anaerolineales bacterium | reverse complement strand
CCCTACGCGGGCCAGTGCGTGCTGGTGGATGGTCCCGAGTACGAGAATGCGGCAGGCCTCGGCTCGAACATCGGCAACTTCGACCCGCAGAAAGTGCTCGAACTCAACTTCTACTGCGACACCTACGGCGTGGACACCATCTCCTTTGCCAACAGCGTGGCCTTCGCGATGGAATGCTATGAGGCGGGCATCCTCAACATAGACATCACGGGCGGGCTGGAATTGAAATTTGGCAACGGCGCGGCCGCGCTCGAACTGCTGCACCAGATGGCGCGCGGCGAAGGCTTCGGCGTCATCGTGGGACAGGGCGTGCGTTACATGAAGGAACTCTTCGTGCGCGAGTACGGCGCGGATCCCCGCTTCGTCCACGATATTGGCATGGAGGTCAAGGGCATGGAAGTGTCCGAGTACCTGACCAAGGAATCCATTGCACAGCAGGGTGGCTATGGCATGGCTACCAAGGGTGCCCAGCACGACGAAGCCTGGCTGATCTTCATGGACCAGGTCCACAACCTGCTGCCGACCTTCGAGATCAAGGCCGAGGCGCTGCACTACTTCCCGATGTGGCGCACCTGGTTCAGCCTGCACGGCCTGTGCAAACTGCCGTGGAACGACATCTCGCCCGAGAACAACAAACAGACCAAGGAACCCGCCAAGGTCGAGGAGCATGTCGAGAACTACACCTGGATCCACCAGGGCGTGACGGGCAAGCCGACCCAGGTCGAGGACCTGCTGTCGCAGTCGGAGCGCGTGTACAACTTCCAGAAGGTCTTCGCCCTGCGCATGGGCCGCATCGGCCGCTCACACGACATCCCGCCCTACCGCGCGACAGGTCCCGTTACCACCGACGAGTATGAGTCGCGCCAGGAGCGTTACGACGAGCAGCTCAAACGTCTGGTGGGGGTTGATTCCGCGGGCTTGTCCACGGAAGAGAAAGTGAAATGCCTGCGCGCCTATCGCGAGGAGCAATACCAGAAACTGGTGGATGCCGTCTACCTGCGCCGCGGCTGGGACGCGAACGGCATCCCGACCGTCGAGAAGCTGCGCGCCCTCGGCATCGACCTGCCCGAAGTGGTCGAAGCGGTCGAGGCGGCGCGCAAGAAGGCCTGACGCAGAACATCGAAACACCCTGGACCTCCAGGGTGTTTTTTTGCCCGTACGCTCCGTGCGGACGACCTTCCCATTCCAGACTCACGGGTATAATTCAATTGATGAGTTCCCAACCTACCTTCCGCGCCTATCTGGTTCCCGCGCTGCTCATGGCCATCGTTGGCTGGGGCGGGCTGGCCCTGCTGCTCAACTTCACCCAGCCCTACGTCTGGCCGCGTTGGGCCTTCTTCTTCCTGCTCGTTCTCGCGCTGACGGGCACCGCGCTGCCGTTCTCGTACCTCATCAACCGCCGCTTCCCCAGCGACCCGCCCGCCGAACCGCCCGTCCTCGTGCGCGAGGCGCTGTGGGTGGGCGTGTACGGCGCGACCCTGGCTTGGCTGCAACTTGGCCGCCTGGTTTCGCTGTACGTGTGGATGGGACTGGCGGGCGGGCTGATCCTGGTCGAGTACCTCATGCGCCTGCGCGAAAAGGCGCGCTGGAAACCTCCTGTTCCGAGCGATGAGCATCCTGCGTAATCTCCCCTCCGTCGAAAGCCTGCTGCAGACGCGCATGGCTGCGGAATTGATCGCCGCCTACGGCCGGCCGCTGACCCTGGACGCGTTCCGTGTCCAACTGGCCGATATCCGCCTCCAATTCAAAGCGGACCCCGAGCCTGCTTTGCCGACGACGGACGAGATCCTGGCCCTGGCCGAATCCCGCCTCTCCGCGTGGACGGCGCCCACGCTGGTGCCCGTCATCAATGCCACGGGCGTGATCCTGCACACCAACCTCGGGCGTGCTCCGCTCAGTGACGCGACCCTGCGCGCCATGGACGCCGTCTCGCGCGGCTATTCCACGCTCGAATATGACCTGGTCAAAGGCGCGCGTGGTTCCCGCCTGATTCACGCCGAATCCATCCTGCAAAAGTTGACGGGCGCGGAGGCGGCGGTGGTGGTCAATAACAACGCCTCGGCTGTGATGCTGGTCCTGGCCGCGCTGGCCAACCGCAGGCGCGTGGTCATCTCGCGCACGCAACTGGTCGAGATCGGCGGCGGTTTCCGCGTGCCCGAGGTGATGAAGCAATCGGGCGCAAAACTGGTCGAGATCGGCGCCACCAACCGCGTCAACCTGGGCGATTACGAATCCGCATTGGCCGAACCGACCGCGCTGGTCATGCGCGCGCACCGTTCCAATTTCAAGATCGTCGGCTTCACCGATGAACCCGAACTCGCCGACGTGGTTGCCGCTGCGCACGCCCGAAGCGTGCCCGTGGTGGACGACCTCGGCTCGGGTGCCCTGCTCGACACGGCCCGCTTCGGCATCGTCCATGAGCCGACCGTGCAGGAATCCCTGGCGGTGGGCGTGGACCTGGTCTGCTTCTCGGGTGATAAGCTCCTGGGCGGTCCGCAGGCGGGCATCATCCTCGGACGCGCCGACCTGATCGCCAGGATCAAGAAACATCCGCTGGCGCGCGCCGTCCGTGCGGATAAGAGTTGTCTCGCGGGCCTGACCGCCACGCTGTTGCATTATCTCAAGGACGAGGCTGAGCGCGAGATTCCCATCTGGCGCATGATGTCGCTGACGTTGAAGCAGGTGCAGGGGCGGGCCGAGGCGTGGCGGCAAACGCTGGGACAGGGCGATGTTGTCGAAGCGGAATCCACCGTCGGCGGCGGCAGCCTGCCAGGCGAGTCCTTCTCCACCTGCGTCCTCGCCCTGGACGTCAAATCCCCCGATAAGGTCCTGAAGAAATTGCGGATGCAGCATCCGCCCATCATCGCCCGCACCGAAGAAGACCGCGTGTTGATCGACCCGCGCACCGTGCTGCCCGAGCAGGAAGGCGCACTGCTGGTTGGGTTGAAGAATGCGTTACGATAAAATGTTCAACGTCTGAAGACGTTGAGCCCTGATCAGGAGACCCCATGAAATCAGACCTTGATGCTTTGATGCAAGCCCGCAACCTGG
>CALLJA010000454.1 GCA_938008865.1 uncultured Anaerolineales bacterium | reverse complement strand
AAAATATGAGAGGGATCGGGCGGGGTTTGAGAGACTCTCAGCCGTGATGGACCAGGGTACCCGATTGCTCGCCGCGCAGGGCCTGCATGAGGGCTTGCGAATCCCACAGGTTTAGCACCAGGATGGGGAGGTTGTTTTCCATGCACAGGGTAATGGCGGTGCTGTCCATCACCTCGAGGCGGCGGTTGAGGACCTCGATATAGGAGAGCTGGTCGAATTTGACCGCGTTGGGGTTCTTCTTGGGGTCCGAGTCGTAGACGCCGTCCACCTTGGTGGCCTTGATCAGCACGTCCACATCCATCTCGGTGCCGCGCAGGGCGGCAGCGGTGTCGGTGGAAAAGAAGGGATTGCCTGTGCCCGCGCTGAAGATGACCACGCGCCCCTTTTCGAGGTGGCGGATGGCGCGGCGGCGGATGTAGGGTTCGGCCACGGCCCGCATCTCGATGGCCGATTGCACGCGGGTGTACACACCCTGGCGTTCGAGTGCGTCCATCAGGGTCAGGGCGTTCATCACGGTGCCAAGCATGCCCATGTAGTCGGCGGTGGCACGGTCCATACCGCGGTCGAGGCCCTGTTTGCCGCGCCACAAGTTACCCGCGCCGATCACGGCAGCCACTTCCACGCCCATCTCGCGGATCTCCTTGATGCGGCTGGCGATGGACTCGGCCTCGGTCACGTCGATGCCATAGCCCGACGGCCCGCTGAGCGCTTCGCCGCTCAGTTTGAGCAGAATGCGTTTGTACTTCAACTCGCCCATTCCAAGTCTCCTTCTGTCTGGTTCGGATGATGAGATGCCGCGGCTGGGAAACAGCCAGCGCGGATATAAAAAAGGCCAACCCGTAGGTTGGCCTTCCTGATTAGCCGAGGCTTTCGCCCAGCTCCCACCGCTGGAAGCGGCGCACAAGCACGTTTTCGCCGATGGCGGCCACGTTTTGCAGGATCAGTTTTTCGATGTTGATGCTCTCGTCGCGGATGTAGGTCTGGCGCATGAGGCAGACTTCGTCCTTGTACTTCTCGATGCGGCCTTCCACGATCTTGGGCAGGATGTTCTCGGGTTTGCCCTCTTCCTTGGCGCGCGCGCGGGCGATCTCCGCCTCGTGTTCGAGTTCGGCGGCGGGGATGTCCTCGGCCTTGATGTACCTGGGGCTGCTGGCCGCGATCTGCAGGGCGATCTCGTGGGCTAGGGTGCGGAACTGCTCGGAGCGGGCCACGAAGTCGGTCTCGCAGTTGACTTCGACCATCACGCCCACGCGGCCGCCGCCGTGCGAGTACATTTCGACGACGCCGTTGGAGGCGACGCGGTCGGCGCGTTTGGCGGCGGTGGCCATGCCTTTTTCGCGCAGCCAGTCCACGGCTTTCTGGTAGTCGCCGTCCGCTTCCTGGAGCGCCTTGCGGCAGTCCAGCATGGGCGCGTTGGTGGCAGCGCGCAGCTGCTTGATCATCTCGGTCGTAATTTCCATTGTCTCGTTCCTCTTTCGGAAAAGGTTAGGCCTGGGCCTCGCCCTTGGGTTCTTCGGCAGCGGCGGCCGGCTTTTCCTCGGCGGCTTCGGGCTTGCGGGCCACGTTCAACTTGGCCAGGGTGGATTCGCCGAGCAGGTTGTCCTCGGCCAGTTCCTCTTCCTGTTCGGCGGCGGCGCGGGCCGGGCGGCGGGCGGGACGAGCCTCAGATTTCGACTCGACCGGGGCCTGTTCGGGCTCCTCTTCCTTGCGCATGGCCTTGCCTTCCAGCACCGCGTCGGCCATCTTGGCGACCAGCAGTTTGATGGCGCGGATGGCGTCATCGTTGGAGGGGATGACGTAGTCGATGCCTTGCGGGTTGCAGTTCGTGTCGACCAGCGCCACGATCGGGATGTTGAGCAGATTGGCTTCATGCACCGCGGCATCTTCGCGGCAGACATCCACGATGAAGAGCAGGTCGGGCAGGCGCTTCATGCCGCGCACGCCCGAGAGGCGGGTGTGCAGGCGCTCGATCTCGCGCTGGATCAGCAGGCCTTCCTTTTTGGTCAGGCGGTTGATCTCGCCGCTGTCGCGCAGCTGCTCGAGGCGCTCCAGTTCCTGGATGCGCTGGTACATGGTGGACCAGTTCGTCAGCATGCCGCCCAGCCAGCGTTCGGTGACGTAGGGCATGCCGCAGCGCACGGCCTCTTCCTGCACGGTTTCCTGCGCCTGGCGCTTGGTGCCCACGAAGAGCACCGTGCCGCCATTCGCGGTCGTGTCGCGGATGGTGTTGTAGGCCTGGGTGAGCAGTTTGACGGTCTGCTGCAGGTCGATGATGTGAATGCCGTTGCGCTCCGTGAAGATGTACGGCTTCATGCGGGGCTCCCACTTGTTGGTGCGATGCCCGAAGTGGACGCCGCTTTCAAGCAGAGCCTTCATTGAGATAATGGCCATGGGAAAGAACCTCCTAGCGTTTGGCCTCCGCCTGTTTCATTCCCGCCAGCGACTGCGTCCGTTCGGTCCGCAGCACGCGCTGGAAGGTCCGCAGGCGTGTGAAGTTGGGCATATATTGCCTGCCCTGGCAGAATGTGCCTCCTTGTGGAAGGCGGACGCTAGTATATCACAGATTTTTGGCGGGACCGGGCGCGGGTTTGAAGGGGAACCAGCGGTCTTTGAGGTCGGTGATGGGTTTCTCGAAGAAGCGGAAACTGACCGACGCAACGAGGATCGTCAGCGGCAGGGCGATGGCCGCGCCGGGCAGCGGCGGCAGCTCGGGAAAGACCACTTCGGTGGTCAGCCATAGGATGATGTAGTGGTACACGTACAAGCCGTATGAGATTCTGCCCAGGTAGCGCATCCACGCGTGTTCGAGGACGCGCACGAACCAGCCTTCGCGCGCCACCCCGTAGATGAGCAGCATGAACAGGTAGTTCAGTATGGAGTAGCCCCAGACGGGTTTGTAGGCGTTGGGCAGCAATAACGGCAGGCCGAAACCATTGTTGAAATTCCACTGCCCCGTGGACAGGAAGTCGGTCAACATGCCGAGCAGGGGGAACCCGACTAGCAGAGCCAGAAACTGCGCTTTGGCCTTGGAGATCGAGACCCCCAAATTAAGCAGCGCGCCGATGGCGAAGGCGTCCAGATGCGAGAAGGGCAGGGCATAGACGGCGGTGTCGGCGTCGCCGAGGATCTCAAATGGGGCCTGTTGATAGAAGGTCAGCACCGCAAGGCGCAAGAGTGGAGCCAGCCCGATGGCCGCCAGGAAAACCCTTTTCAGGTGCCTGGCGGGCGTGAGGAAGACCACCAGCGGCCAGAAGATATAGAACTGCTCCTCCACCGCCAGCGACCACAGGTGCGTGACGAACTGCGAGGTCAGCACGAACTTGCTGGTGGCCATGAAAAAATTGTAGGCATAGACCAGCGCATAGGGCAGCTGGTCCCAGAACATGCTGACGTAGGCTCTGCGGATCTTGTGCTCGAACAGATAATTTGCCAGTTGAGCGACGAGGAACAGATACAGATAATAAAGTGGAAAAATGCGCAGGAAGCGCCGCCCGTAGAACTTGATGAAATACCCCGCTGTGGGTAGCTCCCGTTTCATGTCGAGCAGGATGCCCGTGATGAGGAACCCCGAGAGGACGAAGAACAACTGCACGCCCACCCAGCCGAAATAGCCGAAGTGGGCGTGGAAGAAGAAGACCAGCAGAAAGGCGAAAGCGCGCAGGCCGTCCAGGCCTTTGATGTATTTCATGGCAGGGGGCAATTATAACGGCGGATGAAAAAGCCCACAGTTTTGACTGTGGGCTTGGATAAGGCTCGGGGCAGATTAGGCGGCGACGACGCTGTAGAGCTGCTGTTCGATCATACTGATACGTTTTTGCAGGTCCGTCTTAATCTTGATCTCGTTGTCGATCTTTTCGATGGCGTACATGACGGTGGTATGGTCGCGCCCGCCGAGCGCCTCGCCGATCTGGGGCAGGGAGGCGTCCGTCTTCTTGCGCAGCAGGTACATGGCCACCTGGCGCGGCTGGGCAATCTTTTGGGAGCGGTCGCGCCCGAGCAGAGCCTCGACTGAGGTCTGCCATTCGCGCGCCACCAGTTCGATGATCTTTTCGGGGGCCACGTCGCTGCGCTGGGGCAGGAGGTCGGCCAGGGCCACATCCACCAGTTTGGTGTTCAGGGTCGCGCCGCTCAAGTCGGCGAAGGCGATGATGCGATTGAGCGCGCCTTCCAGTTCGCGGATGTTGGATTGGACGCGGCGGGCGATGGTTTCGAGCACCTCGTCCGGGACGTGGCGGCCCGTGCGTTCAGCCTTCGAACGCAGGATGGCCAGGCGGGTCTCCAGGTCGGGGGCCTGGATGTCGGCGGTCAGGCCCCATTCGAAGCGCGAGCGCAGGCGCTCTTCCAGCGTGACCAGCGACTTGGGCGGACGGTCGGACGAGACGATGATCTGCTTGTCTTGTCCGTGCAGGGTGTTGAAGGTGTGGAAGAATTCCTCCTGCGTCGATTCCTTGCCCGCAATGAACTGGATGTCGTCGATCAGCAGCACATCGGCCGAGCGGTACTTCTCGCGGAAGGCCTGCGTGGTGTGGGTGCGGATGGCGTTGATCATGTCGTTGGTGAACTCTTCAGACGACACGTACAGCACGTTCAGTCCGCGCGCGATACAGGCGTTGCCGATGGCGTGCAGCAGGTGGGTCTTGCCAAGCCCCACGCCGCCGTACAGGAAGAGCGGGTTGTAGGCGCGGGCGGGTTTTTCGGCCACGGCCTGGCAGGCGGCATGCGCCAGGCGGTTGCCCGAGCCGACCACGAAGGTATCGAAGATGTACCGCGGGTTGAGGATGGTGCTGCGGACACGCTCGGGCGGGGTCATCTCCGTCGAGACGGGGGCTGGCTCAGGGTCCACGGCGGATGGGATGGGCTCGTCGGCGTTGACGACCACAAAGTTGACGGTCACGTTCGAGTTCAGGATGCCGATCAGCAGGCGGCTGACGGTGGCAGCCAGGCGGCTCTCCAGCCAGTCGCGGGCGTAGGCGTTGCGCACGCCAACGGTAAGCACGCCCTTCTCGTATAAAACGGGGCGTGTGTCGCGCACCCAGGTGTCGAAGGATGCGCGGGGCATTTCCATCTGGAGTTGTCCGAGCACGGACTGCCAGGCCTGCTCTGCATTCATGATACGGTCGCTCCCTTAGCGAGGGGAATAGGGTAGATAAAACCAACCCGCCAACCTGCCGCGGCTTAGTGGTTTGAATGTATGATTTTTGAGCGAACTTGGTTCAGGGGTTCATGGATGCTTCTAATTGGGCCGAGCATCCATCTTTCAGCGTGCCCATATTCTAGCAGAAGAACGAAATGTTTACCAACACGCCTGGCCTACGCTAGGTTAAAAACATCCGCTTTTTTAAGGTTTATCAATGTTAAAGAAAATGGCGGGTGTGGCATTGTGGCCCGCCCTGGATTTGGAACGTTTGTTTCAGCCAGAGACGTCTGGAAAAGTTATCCACACCCCCATATATGGGTGGGATTCGGCC
>CALLJA010000453.1 GCA_938008865.1 uncultured Anaerolineales bacterium | reverse complement strand
TCCAGCCGCGTGGAAGGCGGCCAGGGTCCGCTGGGCATCCTGATGGTGCCGCCCACCCGTCCCGCCACGCTGGGCGAGATCGCCTCGAACGGCGTGATTATTACGGGTATCCAGGCAATTTCTCTGGTTTACCTGCCCATCGCGTTAATCCAGGGCGCGATCCCGCGTGACCAGGCGCAGCTCGTCGGGTTGGTGGGCATCTTCGACATCATGAGCACCGCCGTGGATAATGATGCAGAGTCGCGCCAGGTGGCCACTCAGACGGGCGGTGCGCCCGCCACGCTGCCGCCCAGTTACGATACCCTGCAAATCATTGCTTTATTAAGCGTCTCGCTGGGTGTCATCAACCTGTTCCCCATCCCCGCCCTCGATGGCGGGCGCATCCTCTTCACCCTGCCCGAAGTGTTCTTCCGCCGCCGCATCCCTGCCGACAAGGAAAACATCGTCAACGGCGTGGCCATGCTGCTGCTGATTGCCCTGATGCTGTTCATCAACGGCAGGGAACTTCTTGCAAAGATCATCCCCTGACATGAACGAAACCCGCATCCCCTTCCAAACCGTGGTCGAAGCCCTGCTCGAAAGCAAGGACTTCCCGCGCCGCTACATCCAGTATTTTTCGGATATCGACCCGTCCTCGCTGGCGCTGTTGATGCATGCCTGGCCGCAGGTCAAAGCGGTCCGTAAACACAGCCTGTTGAAGCACCTGGAGTCGAACCTCGAATCGGACACCCTGGTCTCCTACGACGACCTGGCCCGCGCCCTGCTCGACGACCCCGACCCTGCCGTGCGCGCGGGCGCCATCCGCCTGCTGGCCGAATGCGACGACCCGAAACTGGTCCCATCCTACATCAAAATACTCGAAGCAGATGAAGACCCGTCCACCCGCGCCGAAGCCGCCACCGCCCTCGGGCATTTCGTGATGCTCGGCGAACTGGAGGAGATCCCCCAGAAGACTCATCGTCAGGCCGAGGATGCCCTGTTGCGCGCCGCCACCGGCCAGTCTGACACCGAGGCGGGCCGCCGCGCCGTCGAGTCGCTGGGATTTTCTTCGCGTCCCGAAGCGCCGACCCTGATCGAGGCCGCTTTCCGCCGCGCCGACCACGACTGGCGCGCCAGCGCCTTGTTTGCCATGGGCCGCTCCAATGACGACCGCTGGCAAGACCAGGTCCTTGGCATGGTTCTGAGCGAGGACTTGCGCGAACGGCTGGCGGCTGTCCAGGCGGCGGGTGAACTGGGGCTGGCTGCGGCCCGCCCGATCCTCATCCGCCTGTTGGAAGAGGAGGAGAACGACGACATCGCAAGCGCGGCCATCTGGTCGCTTTCGCAGATCGGCGGCGAGGACGCCCGCACCTACCTCGAAAGTCTGCTCGACGCGACCGACGACGAAGACCAAGCCGACTTCCTCGAAGAGGCGCTCGAAAACCTGGAATTCACCGAAGACCTCGAACGCTTTGACCTGATGGCCTTCGACCCGGAAGACGAAGATTGAATCTCCGACAGTCGCCGCGTAGTGACTGTCGCATGTTAAGAACGGCCTCGGTGCGCGTCATGGAAAAAATTTTGCGAACAGGCTGGGTAATCGTTGCGCTGGCTGCGTTGTTCCTGCCGCTGCAGCGGGCGGCGGCGCAGGGCGGCTTCGAGCTCGATGATGTGCGCGTGAGTTATGACTTCGGGCAGCAGATCACCTTCCAGGCGCGCATCCCGTCGCCGCAGAATATAGCGCAGGCCTCGCTGCTCTTCCGCGCAGTCAACGAACAGGTGACGCGCGTCGAACCGCTCATCATCGCCCCCGACGGCAGCGCCAGTTTCCAATACAACGCCGCGCAGAACGTCTTGCCGCCGTTCTCGAACATCGTGTTCTGGTTCCAGGCCACGCTCACCAGCGGGGAAGCCGTCACCAGTTCCGTATATAACTTCCGCTATGACGACAACCGCTTCGATTGGCGGCACAGCGCACAGGGACCGATCACCGTCCACTGGTACGAGGGCGACGACGCTTTCGGGCAGGCTGCGCTCGATTCCGCGCATGCCAGCCTTGGGTCGGTCGGGCAGGTGACGCCCGTCGACCTGACGAGTCCGCTCGATATCTATATTTATGCCACGCCCGATGACTTGCAGGGCGCGCTCTATCTCGGCGGACAGGAATGGGTGGACGGCACCGCTGACCCCAAACTCGGTGTGGTGATGGTGTCCATCGCGCCAGGCTCCATGCAGGGCATCGAGATGGATACGGAGATTCCGCACGAGTTGACGCACGTAATGTTGTACCGTTCCCTGGGCGATGGCTACAACCGCCTTCCCACCTGGTTGAACGAAGGCCTGGCCTCGATCACGGAACTGTATCCCGATCCCGATTACAAAAGTAACCTGCAAACGGCCAGCGCGAACGGTTCACTG
>CALLJA010000452.1 GCA_938008865.1 uncultured Anaerolineales bacterium | reverse complement strand
AAGTCCGTGCGCGGGCTCGTGAGTCTCCGCTGTCTCGTGTTCCGCTTCGAAGACGGGGAAGTATTTGGCAAGCAGTCCGAAAGCCATGATGCCCGCCGAGAAGATGCCGATGGAGACGGCGACTTCGGGGAAGGTGGGGAAATAGTCCACGTTGACCATGAAGGTGGGGACGTAGGACAGCGGGTCGGGATGCTGGACCGCGAACCAACTGACGTTGAAGCGGTTGAGGATCAGGCCGAGCAGAGTGATGACCGCGCCTGTGAGCAGGCCGCTGGGGCTGGTCTGATTCTTTTTGATGGAGAACCAGATCATCGGAGTGACGACGCCGATGATAATCTCCGCCCAGAAGAGGGCGCTCATGATGCCGCTGGTGAAGAGATAGCCGAGGTCACCCGCCACTGCGAGTTCGCCAAATTTGAGCGCTAGATAAACGCCGAGGGTGATCGGCAGGGCTTTGGCGAGTTTTGCCAGCAGGTGCGTCTCGAGGCCGCGTTGGAAGTAGCGCGAACTGAGCGAGGACTCGAGAATGATCATCGAGAGGCCGACCGAGATGGCGGAGGTGAAGAACATGATCGGCAGGATGGGAGTCCACCAGAGCGGGTGCAGTTTCTGCGGCTGGATGAGGAGCAGGGAGCCGAGGGATGATTGGTGCAGGGTGGAAAGCACCACGCCGAAGATCACGAACGGCATGATGAACTTGTGGATGAGGTGCGCGATCTTGTGCAGTGCGGGGAAGCGCTCCAACACCACGGGCGCGAACTCGATGGCAAGCACGGTGAGATAACTCATCACACAGATGCCGATCTCGAGCAGGACGCTGGTGTGGTTCCAGTGGATCATCATGTACCAGATGCGGAGTGGCTGGCCGAGGTCAACGAGGAGCGCGACGGCGACCATGATGTAGCCGAGGAACGCGGTGAGCACGGAGGGACGCAGGAGTGGTTGAAATTCCTTGATGCGCAGGATATAGACCGTCCCCGCCATGAGGAAGCCGCCACTGGAAATAACGACGCCCGTGAACAGGTCGAAACTGATCCAGAAGCCCCAGGGGTAGGCGTAACTCAAGTCGCTGATCGCGCCGATGCCAAAGGCGTAGCGCATGAACGCCACAATCGCGGCAATCGCCATGAGCAGAATTAGCACGAGGGGCAGAGTCCCGATGCGGAGGAGCTTGGGAAGGGTGATGCTGAGTTTCATTTGGTGTCCTCCGATTTTTCTTCGGTGGTTTTGCCATTTTTCCTTTTCTCGTAAACAGCAACACCTGCACTTACCGCTGTGAGCACGGCACCCCAACTGAGCGCAAATGGAATGGTCATTTCCATCACCTTTTCGCTGACTTCGTTGATGGGTGTCTCAGGCAGGTTGGGCAGCCCCAATTCGCTGAACTGGACATGCGAAAGGATGAGATAGGATGTGCCGCCGTTCTCGTGCTCGCCGTAGACGTGGTCAATGTAGCGGTCGGGATGCGCGGCGATGCGTTCGTGCGCGATCTTGATCAGTTCGTCGCGTTCGCCATATTCCAACGCGTCGGTGGGACAGGTCTGCACGCAGGCGGGTTCCTGTCCGTTGTAGATGCGCTGGGGGCAGAAGGTGCATTTGTCGATGAACGCGCCGTCAACGATGCCCTTGTCATAGTCAAAGTGTGGCACGCCGAACGGACAGGCGTTCATGCAATAGCGACAGCCGATGCACAGATCAGGATTGTAGGTGACGGGTCCATCTTGGGCTTTGGTGTACGCGCCCACGGGACAGGCCGACATGCAGTCTGGATGTTCGCAGTGCATACAGTGATAGACCATCGTGCCGCGTTGCAGGTCGGGATATTCGCCCGTGACGCCGAGTCCCGCGACCCAGATGCGGGTCTTATCCATCTCGATGTTGTTTTCCACACTGCAAGCCACCATGCAGGCACGGCAGTCAATACAGCGTGTAGCGTCGAAGAGATAGGCGTGATGTTTGATGTCAGTCATGGTTCACCTCTAAGCCTTTTTCACCGTGACGAAGGTCTGGCTGAGCGCCTGCCCGCCGCTGATGGGATCGGTGTAGGTTACATGGACAGCCGAGTCGCTCGCGCTGACGCCGTAGGCGGTTTTGAGTCCCTTCGAGAGGTGGCCATAGCCAGGGGTCATGTACACGCAGTCGGGGCGGATGGCTTCGGTCGCCAGCAGTTTAGTGTGGATCTGTCCGACTTCGCTCGTCACCGCAACCCAGTCATCCGTTCCCAGTCCAAGTTGCGAAGCGGTTTTGGCGTTCATCCACAGACGCGGCTCGTCGGAATATTTGTGAAGCAGTTGATTGTTCTGTGTGCCAAATTGGGTGGAGGTCGCCACCTTGCCCGTCAGCAGGTAGAACTGATCTTCCTTGGGCTGGGGCGGTTCCTCCCATGTGGGCACGCCAGGGAACCCCACGGCCGCGAGCGTTTCAGAAAACAACTCGATCTTGCCGCTGGGCGTCGTCCAGGCGAAGCCAGCGTGCTCGCCCTCCCCTTCGGGCATTTCGGCGTAGCCTTTTTCTTTCACTTCTTTGAGAGTAGCGCCGAGCGGCGCAAGTTGCTGGCGGAGATAATCTTCTTCATCGGTGTATTGGAAGAAGTCGCCAAGGCCGAGACGCTCGCCGAGTTGTTTGTAGATCCACAGTGCGGACTTTGCTTCGCCCTGCGGTTCGATCACGGGCTGGCGGATGAAGGCTTTGTCACCGACGGGCAGGAGCGGGTCGTAGCGTTCGAGGTACGAGGCTTCGGGCAGGACAACGTCCGAGAACCAGGCCGTGTCGTTCATCACGATGTCTACGGTGGCGATGAAGTCCATTTTGCCGAAGGCTTCGAGGGTCTTGGCGCGGTCGGGCAGGGACATGATCGGATTCTGTCGCGAGATGAACCAGCCATGCGCCTGATACGGATCGCCACTGACAATGTTGTCGCGCAGTTCCTGGAAGACGCCGATCTTGAACGGGACAACGGGATACTTCCACGGCACGCCGTCGAGACGAAGCGCGGATACACGTGGATACGGCGGCTGGGGAGGAGCGCCGAGTCCTGCGCCTTCGGCGGCCGCGGCGGCCATTGTCACATTCCAGTTGCCGACCAGCGCGTTCAAAATGGAGATGGCGCGTTGCGTGTGGAACGAGTTGACGAAGTTGGACGTGCGCCAGCCGTTGTGCGCCAACGCGTGCGGCGCGGCTGCGGCAAATTCATGCGCGATCCGCACGATGGTCTCGGCAGGGATGCCCGTCAGCGGAGCCGCCCACTCGGGCGTGTAGCGCGCCACTTCTTTTTTTAGTTCATCGAAGCCGACCGTGTACTTGTCAACGAAGGAGCGGTTATACAGCATCTTGCTGATGATGACGTTGAGCATCGCCAGATGAAAGGCAAGATCGTTCCCAGGTTTGATGGGCAGCCACTCGGTCGCTTTCGAAGCGGTCTTGGTGTAGCGCGGGTCGAGATAGACCACCTTCGCGCCGCGGTCGATCGCCGCGCTCAGGTCGTGCGTCTCCGAAGTGGAGATCGCTTCGAGCAGGTTGCGTCCTGTCAAGATGATGTATTCGAGTTTGTCGTCGTAGATGCGGGCGGGTTCTTCCATGCCATAGGTCATCAGGTTCGAGACGATCATGGCATTGAAGCACAGCGAACGCTGCGTGCCATAGTTCGGCGAGCCGAAAGCATACAGCAGGTTTTCGAACAACGGCTGACTCAAATTATGCGTGGACGAAAAGACCATCGCCTCCGCGCCGTACTTTTCCTTGATCTTGAGCATATTCGCCGCGACCAAATCCAGCGCTTCCTCCCACGACGCCTGGCGGAAGAGGCCTTCGCCGCGTTTTCCCACCCTGACGAGGGGAGTCAGCACGCGGTCGGGGTCGTACGTGTTCATCAGCCCAGATTGCCCGCGCGGACAAAGATTCCCGCGCGAGTGTTCGTGCTCGGAATTGCCGTCCAATTTGACGACTTTCCCGTCCACTACTTTGGCGATCAAGCCGCAACGCCACACGCACATCTCGCACATGCTGGGGATGAAGCCATCGCCCTCCGCGTTGAGATGACCCGCGTCCCGCGCCGCCTGCGCCACCTTCGGCGGGAGCATCGAGCCGACCGCCAGCGCGCCTACCGTCGCCGCGCCCATCTTTAGAAA
>CALLJA010000451.1 GCA_938008865.1 uncultured Anaerolineales bacterium | reverse complement strand
CGCTTTGAGCGCCTGGTTAATGTCTGCAAGCGCGGAGTCGAGCGATTGCAGCGCCGCCTGCCCCTCCACGCGCGGGAGTTTTTCACCGAACGGCCAGGGGGAAATGGCCCTGCCAATCTTACGACGCGCCTCCTCCAGCATGGACTTGTTGGCCTGCAAACGGCGCACCTCGGGCGGGATCAAACTGGGCCTGGGCTGGATACGGTCACTCTTTGCTTTCCCATCCACGACGGCGCTCCCACTTGCGCCAAGAGACTTGCGCAGGCCGTCGGTCAACTCGGGCAGCAGGTCCTCCGCCAGGATGGCCTGGTGCGCGGCGCGCAGGCATTCCTCGCGGGCCTTGGGCTCCTCGCTCGGCGGCCAAAGCATGTCGAACAAGCGCTCGGCCCCATCCAGCCTGCCCCACAGCATGTCGTTCCTGCGCCATTCCTCGGCGAAGAAGGCCCCGAAACTGGCCAGTTTGATGCCCGCCAGTTTCTTCCGCCCCTGTTTGCGCTCATCGACCAGGCTGGTGGCATCCTCGGGGCTGATGCGCGCCACCTCGACCACGTCCGACTCGCCGATGGGCGTGCCGAATTGGATCGGGAAGCTGATCATGTCGAAATATTCGTAGCGGTCAAAGTAGAACCCGATGAAATCGCGGATGAGCCTTTCTTCCTTTGGGAACTTTGGCAGGCCGCCTGATTTGGGAAGCATCGCTTTTTCGAAGGTCGGGAGATTCCCATCCCTGCCGCGGATCTGCAGGGGCGCGCGGCATTGGCGCGATGCGGCGCTCAGGGCCTCGTACAGGTACCCGTTGGACTGCGTCTCATCTTCGGCCTGGCGCGTGAGCGCCTTGATGGCGCCTTCCACAACCTCGGTCAACTCTCCCCAACGCTCAGATTTCTCGTCCACCGCCACGCTCTCGCGCAGGCGCTCCTTGAGAGACAGCAGCGGCTTCAACGCGTCGATGTAGGCCTGCAGGCTGGGATCTGCGCTGGCCTCGGAGACGAGATTCCGCTTGCGCATGTCGCGTCCGCTTCGGCGCAAGGCGACATGCACGTTGTTGAAATATTGTTTGTACCACAACAGAATCTTCCGAATCCGCCCCGCCTGTTGCGAGGATGGTTCGGGCAGAACCCAGGGTCTGGGGCGGCGCAGGGCTTTCGAGGCCTGCCGTCCCTCCACCGAAGCCTGAATCAGGTTGAGGGCGCGGCGTCTGTTCTCTGCGGCGCGCGGGTCGCCTGTTGAGGACTCCGTCAGCGCGAAGAGCAGGGTATCGATCAGGTTCTGCACGAAGTACAGTCGGCGCAGCCGCCAGGACATATCGAGATTGTAGACCAGGTCGTTTTCCGACCTCTTGCGCTGTTTGCCAGGTCCTTTGATGTCGTAATATCGAAAGCGCCAGGCTTCGAGAAGTTTTCTTAGCGCGTCCACCAGGCTGGCATCGTCGTCCCAGCCCAGGGCGCGTGCCAGCGCCTCGGAGAGATTGTTCAAGACGTTCGCCACCCGCAGGTTGTGGTACAGAAGGTAGCCCGGGCCATAGGCGGCGATCAGGTCGTCGAGGTAGCGCAATGCAAAGGCTGGGCCGCGCGTCTGCCAATCGCGGATGTTTTCCCAGTTCGAACGCATGAAATCGACGGTGGATTCCTGCGAATGTTCCAGCACATGGTTGACCTGGTCGATCAGACGGTTACGCTCCTCCACCAGGCGGATGTCCTCGCGGATGGTCTCGTAGCGCGGCAGGGAGACCAGCGCGGCGACCACATTCTCCACCACGTCCGGGCGGGACGGCTCGCCCCCGGGTGTGGCCAGCGACTCGGGCGCAGGCTCGATGTAGATCAGCTTGCGGTCCACGGGCAGGTCGGCGCGGCGGCGCAGGAGGTCTGTGGTGGCGTAACTGAAGGGCTTGTTGTCAAGGTAGCCGCCGTCGCCGAAGGAGCGGGCGGGGAAATCCTCGCCCGGGCGTTGGTAGTCGCGGTAGAGTCCCTTCCAGGATTCGGGATCGTAGGTATAACGATTGCGGAAATACCCGGTATCCAGGATGGGCTTGACGTCGTCCAGGCGCATCGGCTCGAAGGCAGGCGGGATGGAGGAGGTACAGCGCGCCACAAAAGCCAGGAAGGGATTCTGTTGGACGGTGAAGTCGTTGCTATACCCGCCCGCCGCCTCTTCGGTGGAGTAATGGAAGCGGAAGACCGAACGGTAGCGGTACTCGTCCACCTCTGCGCCGGGCGCGTCGCCGGGCAGGTTCACCCGCAGGGGATAGCCGCGGATGTCGGAGGCGGTGATCGAAAGGTCGAGTTCCTGCACGTAGGGTGAGATAAATTTGTCCGACCGGTGCGGGTTTTCCATACGGTCCAGGGCTTCGAGGAGCTTAAAGTACATGCGCTGGTTATTCAACAGCGAGGCGGGCGTGGACTGTTCCCTCAAGCCGCCCAGGTTGGGGCGCGACCCTCTGTCGTTGAGCAGCCGCCCGATGTCGCCCTCCTTGATCCATAAGTCTTTGAGTTTGTTGAAATCCTGGTTGTTGACCAGGGCCTTGGCCAGGTAAACAGCGTTGATGCCCCCCGCCGATGTGCCCGAGAGGATGTCCACCACGAAGCGGGCGCGCAGTTTGCGTCCCAGAGCCCGGTACTCGCGCTGGATCGCGGTGAGTTGGTCCCACGAAAACAGGAACTCCTCGCCCCCATCATCCAGGGTTCTGACCGCCGTGGAGCGCACCAGGTTGAAGAGTTCCTGCGCCACGCCGTAGATATAGATCGCCAGCGAGATGCCCCCGTACATGACCACCGCAAAGCGAACTTCCCTGTCGAAATTGGGCTTCCACGTTTCGGGAGAGGCCATCAGGTCTGCGCGGGTTTTGAATTCCATAGCGCCTCCAGGATTCAAAGGGAGAGGAGATTGAAATCATTGTACAACCAGCGCATACCGGATTCAACCCACAGACAAAAAAGCCCAATCTCCGCTTGGAGACTGGGCAGTCGGTTCAAATTCTGTCAGGCTTTCGTTGGATACGCGCTCTCGTACGCGGCCAGGATTCGGTCCCACAATCGCTCCTGGTCCTCGTCTACGGTCTGGAACTCGGGATGCGTCTCGAACCAGGCCAGGGTGCGGCGGCAACCTTCCGCCCAATTGACCTTGCATCCATATTCGGGTACGAAACGTTTGATCTTGCTGTTATCGAAGGCCACGCTGTTGACCTTGTCACCGATCAGGCTGCCGACGGCGTGTTCGTCGTAGGCAGCGATCAACTCCGAGGCCACGTGGACGATGTTCGGTTCCACACCCAGGGCTTTGTACACCTCAAGGTAAATTTGATTCCACGAAAGGACTTCGTCCGAGGTGATGTGGAAGGCCTCGCCGATGGCCTGGGGATTTCCGAACAGGCCCAGCAGGCCAACGGCGAAATCCTCGTGCCAGGTCATCACCCACAGCGAGGTGCCGTCGCCCGGCACGATGACCTTCTCACCGCGTTTCATGCGCGCAAGCACCGTCCACGGATGCTGCCACGAGTTGACACACAACGCGATCTGCGACGGACCATACGTCAGCGACGGGCGGATGATGGTGACGGGAAAGCCGTCCTCGCGGTAGGCCTGCATCAGGCGCTGTTCGCAGGCGATCTTGTCGCGCGAGTATTGCCAGAAGGGATTCTCCAATGGCGTCTCTTCGGTGATCAGGTAATGCTGCGGAGGCTTCTGATAGGCGCTGGCCGAACTGATGAAGACGAACTGGTCGGTCCTGCCGCGGAAGAGGCGCAGGTCGCGTTCGATGTCGTCCGCGTTGAAGGCGATCCAATCGACGACGACGTCGAAGTGTTGGTCGGCCAGCAGCGCGGAAAGTGTCGCCTCGTCGGTGTGGACGTCGGCCTGGAGCACGGAAGCAGGCGCGGGCACGGGATACTTCGTCGAAGCAGAGCGGTTCAGCAGGGTCAGGTCGTGTCCGCGTTGGATGGCGAGTTCCGAGCAGGCCGAGCTGATCAGCCCTGTCCCGCCGATGAATAAAATTTTCATTTAGCCCTCCCCCATCTCGGGGATGGGTTCCGTCGAAACATTGCGATGCGCCAGGTAATTCTCGATCCAGAAGATGACCAGCGCCAGCCAGACCACGCTGAAACCGATGAAATGCGGCAGGTCGAATTCTTCCTTGTAGACGAAGACGCCCAGCAAAAATTGAATGGTCGGCGCGATGTATTGCAGCAAGCCGACCGTCGAGAGCGGGATGCGCTGCGCAGCCGAGGCGAACATCAGCAGCGGGATCGTGGTGGCGACGCCCGCGCCGACCATCAGCAGGTCGGAGGTGGCGCCCGTGTGCAGGAAGGCGCCCGAGCCGTTCGCCTGCATCGTGAACAGGTAGGCCAACGCGGGCAGGAAGAGGATGCCCGTTTCGAGCGTCAGCCCGTAGAGCGAGCCAAGCGGCGCCAACTTCTTGACCAGGCCGTAGACGCCGAACGAGAAAGCCAGCGTCAGCGCGATCCACGGAAGTTTGCCGTACACGACGGTCAGGTAGATCACGCCCGCGGCGGCCAGCCCGAGCGGAATCCACTGGGCGGGGCGTAGTTTCTCGCGCAGGATGACCACACCCAACAGCACACTCAGGAGCGGGTTTATGAAATAACCCAGGCTGGTCTCGACGATGAAGCCTGCGTTGACCGCCCAGACGTAGGTCAGCCAGTTGACGCCGATCAGGATGGCGGCGATGAAGTAGATGCCGAGGGTGCGCGCGTCCAGTTTCGAGCGAAAGTCGGCCCCCTGGCGGGTGACAAGGACGACCGCCATGAGCATGACGAACGACCACCCGATGCGATGGCCGAGCAGTTGCAGGGCGGGCACGTGATGGAGGAGTTTCCAGTAGATGGGGAAGAATCCCCATAGCGAGTACGCGCCGATGCCGTACAAGATACCTTTATTCATAAAATGTCCTTTGGCTAGGGAGCGAGATAACGGCCGAACGGGACCTTGCGCAGGATGTAGGCGGCGGCGAGGGAGAGCGCGAATCCCACCAGCGCCACGAGCGGAATGACCAGCGCCGCAGGCCCGCTTGCCAGGTCAAAGCCAAGCGACTGCCAGGCGTAGGCCATTGCCAGCAGCACAAAATAATGCACCAGGTACATGCCGAAACTGTTCACGCTCAGCAAGTCCAGCGCGGGGAGGAGTTTCGGCGAAAGGCGCTGACCTGCAGCCTTGAGCAGCAGGAAAGCCGCCACCGACATGGCAATCATGTTCAGGCCCAGGTAACTGCGGAAGACGATCTCGTTCTGGGGCGAAGGCAGGTTGTAATACATCACATAGAATGTAAACCCGAATCCCGCCACGAGGGTCGCGAGAGCCGCCCAAAACACGCGCGGGGTGACCTCCATCCGCCCGAGGACCAGTCCCATCAGGTAGTAACCGACGTAACCCGCCGCAAACTGGATCTCGATGCCGATCTTGATGGGCGTGAATGCGTTCAGGATGAAGACCACAGGCACGGCCAGCACCCACAAGGCAATGTAATACAACAGGTCGGCCTGCTTGGCCTTCGCAACGAACAGACGCAGGATGGGCGTAAAGAGATACAGGCCAATCAACGGGTAGAAAAACCACAAGTGGATCGCGCGCGGGCTGCGCAGGATGCGGATCAATTCGCTGACGATGGACATCGGCGAAAAACCCGACTCGGCGAAAGGCTGGTTGATGTACAGGTCGTACAGGACCGACCAGAAGACGAAGGGGATCAGGATCTTCCAGGCGCGCTTCTTAAGAAAGGCCCAAGTATCCTCCTGCCTGGAAAGCAAAAGATACCCGCTGATCATGAAGAAGAACGGCACGCCGATGCGCGAGAGGGTGTAGTAAAAAACCTGCGCCGATTTGGACGTCTCGCCCCAGCCGTCGATGTGGGCCAGCACCACCAGGAAGGTGCTGAAGACGCGTAAAAAGTCCACCCACACGACGCGGGTGGATGGAGGCGGGGTTTGCGCAGACAGGTTCGACATGCGTTACAGTTTCCTCAGATACCAGCGGCCCGTGGCCACCTCGCGGACGTCGCGGGCGAAATCTCCCGCGCTGGCGTGACGGTCGGCGGGGTCTTTGGAGAGGGCCTTGCCCACCACCTCCTGCCACACGGCGGGGATGTTGGCGCGGATGACGCGCATCTCGGGCACGGGCAGGGCCACGTGCGCGTTGACCAGGCTGGAAACGGATTCCGCCGCAAAGGGCAGTTGGCCCGTCAGGATGCGGTAGAGCATGATGCCCATTGCATACACGTCCGAACGGCCGTCCAGCGGCTGGTCGAGGACCTGCTCGGGACTCATGTAGGCGGGCGTGCCCACCAGCCAGGTGCCCGCTTCGTCGGTCAGGGCCAGCGACTTGGCGATGCCGAAATCGGCCAGGTACACCTCGCCCTGGGCATCGTACAGGATGTTGGAAGGCTTCACGTCGCGGTGGATGACGGTGCGCGCGTGGGCGGCATCCAGCGCCTCGGCCACACGCGAGAAGACGTGCGCGATCTCGGTCTGCTTCAGTTCGCCGCGCTGCAGGCGGTCTTCCAGCGTGCCGCCCGCCATGTAGCGCATGACGATATAGGGCTGCGCACCGTACCAGCCGAAATCGTAGACGGGTACGATGCAGGGATGCTCGAGCGCGGCGATGATCTCGGCCTCGCGCTGGAAGAACTCGCGGAAGACCTCGTCGGTGACATGCTGGTAGGTGAGCACTTTGATGACCACCTGCCGCTGCATGTATGGGTCACGCGCCCGATAGATCAGCCCCATGCCGCCCTGGGCAAGTTCGTCTTCGACTTGATAACGACCGATGGTGGAGAGGCTCATGAGATTCCTTTGTGGACGGCGTTGAAAACCTGCACAAGTATAGAACAAATTGCCAAGGGAGGCAACGGACAAAATAGATTCCCGCCTGCCCGCAAAAAACCTCCCATCACGGGAGGTTTTTTTTACGTTCATGAGATGGGCAGCGCCTGGTAGCCCTTCTTCTTCACCGCCGACAGAATCTGTTCCTCGCTGACCTGCGTCTCGTCGAACTCGACGGCCATTTGTTGTTTGTGGTAACTGGCGTTGATCTCACGGATGCCAGGCAGGTCGTCCTCGATGCTTTCGAGGCGCATCGAGCAATTCGCGCAGTGCATGTCGGGGATGGAGTAAACCTTTTTGATCATGAATACCTCACTCGAACACGATCTGCCCCGTGTACATGCCCATCGAGCAGGTGAAGAACAGGGTCGTGCCTGCGGGCTGGGCGGGGATGTCCACGCTGACGGTGCCCGTATCGGGCAGGAGCTGGTAATAGTTCAGGTCGGGGATGACAAAATCTCGGGCGCAGGAATAGGTCTGATTCGTGACCAGGCTGAGCGTGACGGCCTGCCCCGCGGGAGCCTTGAGCGTCTGCGGGAAGTAGCCATTCGAGCGGACCTCGAGCGTGATCCCGCCTGTCGAAGAGGACGGCGCCGACGGGGCCTGGGCTGAGGCTCCGCCCGAAGACGGAATCAGGCTGCGGGTCAGGTTTTCGAAGGAGAGCGGGGAACCCAACAGGTTGAGCGCGCCGTTCAGGGTCACGAGTCCCAGCACCAGCACCACGGCGGCCACAAAGCGCATGAAGAACTTTTCGAGGCGCGCGCCCAGTTCGGTCGTCAGGTAGGCGACGATGAAAAAGACGGGGCTGGTCCCGAGCGTGAACGCAAACAACAGCGCCGCTCCCGCCAGGGCGCTACCCGTACCGAGCGCAGTCGCCAGTATGGCCTGCGTTACGCCGCAGGGGATGAAGACCGTCAGCGCGCCGAGGAAGAGCGGGGTAAACAGCTCCGTTCCATTTTTGGCCGTGCGGCGGATGTAGCGCGTGATGAACTTGGGCGGTTCGATGGCGAAGTAGCGGAAGATCGGGTGTACGTCCAACATGCGCAGGCCGTTGCCCAGCATGAAGACCGCGATGGCGATCATCAGCACCGCGCGCGTGACGGGGCTAAAGGTGAGGAAGGAACCCGCCCAGCCGAAGAGCGCGCCCAGCAGGGTGTACATCACCAGTTTGGAAGACAGGAACAGCAAAATGGGCAGGGCCGCGTTCGGGCGCTGCGGCTGGACCTTGTCCTTTGCCTTTTTGCCCTGCGGCGGGTTTTGCAAATAATCCTGCTCGATCTGGTGCGCCAGCGAACTGGCCAGCAGGCCGCCTTGCACGGCCAGGCAGCTCAGTCCGCCCGTGGTCAGGCCCGTGACGAAGGCCACCATCAACTGGCCCATCGAGAAAGCGCCGCCCGCCGCCGTCACGCCCTGCTGGCCGAGCGACGGGCTGACCAGCATGAGCGCGGCCACAGCCACCAGCAGCACGCCCAAGGCGGCCAGCACCACGGGGTCCACCTGAGGAGACTGTGATCTATGGGTTTGCGATTTCTTCGTCGCCATGCGCTAGCGCTTCCCGCCGTCCCAGACGACGAAGGGCATGTTGACCACCACGCCAGGCTGGGCCAGGGTCACCTCGCCCGCCGCAACAGCGGCTTCGATCTCGGCCACCGATTTCAGCTCGCGCGCCTGGGCAGGGTCGGCCCAGGTCACCACGTTGATGCGGCGCAGGGGCGAATAGCCCTCGCTGCCAGGTGGGTTGTCGAAAACGTCCGATTGAAAGCCAAAGGGTCCCATGCCTTCCAGACCAT